>JAIRUN010000168.1 GCA_031254365.1 Treponema sp.
TTCAGGGCGCTGATGTTAATGGCGTTAACCGCAAGCGTCATGGCAATGCCAAAGAGGAAGCTCGATCCCAATATGCCAAAGGGAATCCAGCGGCCAAAAGACACTGCCGCCAGTGCGATAAAACCTTTGCCGTTAATGGTGTTAAAGGCGAATTCCGTTGTCTGGGTCAGGACAAGGCAGGCCCCGGCAAGCCCTGCCAGCGCGCCTGAAATCAATACGGCAATATAGCGGATTTTAATTACATCCACCCCTGCCGAAGCAAGGGCCTGGGGATGTTCACCGGCAGCCCTCAGCCGCAAACCCCAGGGACGCTTGTATAACATAAACCAGCTTAACAGCAGAATGGCAAGGGCGATCCAGACCGTGGGGTACATATCAAGAAAACCGGCCCTCATTCCCATTCTGAAACTCGCCCGCTTCTGGTTAAAAATAATCTGGCACACAAATACCGTGATGCCGCCTGACAAAAGATTTATCCCCGTTCCCGAAACAATCTGATCAGCCCGCAATGTAATGGAAGCAAATGCATGGATCAGGGCAAAGAGCGATCCTGCCAATGCCGCTACAATGCAGGCCAGCGGAATTGAAAACGCAAAAGAACTTTCCAGAAGCGAATGGCAGATCGCGGCGCTTGCCGCTCCAATAGCCATTAGTCCCTCAAGGGCAATATTGACCACGCCTGAACGCTCGCAGATCATTCCGCCAATAGCCGCAATCAGAATGGGAGCTACAATCATAAAAGTAGAGGGAAGCATATTAAACATCGTATGGAAAAAATCTGTCATCGCTGTGCGCCTCCCCTGGCCTGTTCCTTCATCCGCCGCTCGGCGAGTATTTTTACACCGGCCCTCAGCGAAATGAATACCACGATAATGCCTGAAATAATCGAAGTTATTTCATCGGGTATACGCCGATCCTGCATCAGCGGCTGGGCGGAGTCCAGCATACCAAAGAGCAGTCCCGCGAGAGTCGTTCCCAGCGCGGTGCTGTTGCCCACCAGCGCAACGGCGATGCCGGAAAAACCATAACCGTCCTGTCCTGAAAGCACCCGCCCGTAGGTGAAACTTCCCAGCGCGACAATGGCCCCGGCAAGCCCCGCAAATGCCCCGGCAATCGCCATGGCAGCGGTAATATTAGCCTGTACGTTAATTCCTCCGCTGCGTGCAGCCTCGCGGTTGAAACCCGTTGCCCGCAGTGAATAACCCAGCCGGGTTTTTTCCATAACAATCCAGTAAAAGAAAATCGCCATGATTGTCAAAAACAGACCGTAACTCAGGCGGGACTGGTTGGTAATATGCGCAAGCATTTCGCTTGACAGGAGCGCGGTTTTGGGAAAGTCAGCGGTTTTGCGGGTATCTGTTCCGGGGATCAACAGAGTCAGATACCGCGAAAGATAGAGGATGATATAGTTCATCATGATCGTTGCCACCACTTCCGACACCTTGAAACGGGCCTTGAAGAATCCCACGATGCCGCCCCACAAGGCTCCGGCGGCTATTGCTCCAATCACCGCTGCAAGCCAGTGCATCACCGGAACCGGCGGAAAATACAGGGCGATGAACTGCGCGGCAACCAGCCCCGCAATGTACTGACCTTCCGCGCCGATGTTGAACAGGCCGGTTCGGGCGGCAAATGCCATTGAAAAGCCGCAGAGGATCAGCGGCATTGAACCAACCAGCCATTCGCCGATGTCATAAGAGTTGAACGTACCGTTCGACAGATCAAAGCCGCTGACAACCTGGAGAATCGCCGAATAAATACCCGCTGGATTTCGTCCAATCGCCAGCACCAGTACCGATGCGGTCAAAAAACCAAGTGCCACTACCGCAACTGAAACAAGACCGCTGGAACTGGTAAACGCTTCAAGAATACGTCCGCTTGCCGCATTAACAGTATCGCTAATAATTGTAACGGTCCTGGTTTTAACCGCTCCGTTGTTGCCGCCTTCGCCAGTGCTACCCGCGCTGTCTGTGCTGTCTTTATCAGGCATGGACCCCTCCCATCATCGCGCCGATACGCCGTTCATCCGCTTCCGCCGCCGGAACCACGCCAACCACCTGCCCTTTGGACAGGGCGGCAATCCGGTCACAGAGACCGAGTATCTCATCCAGTTCAAATGACACCAGCAGCACCGCGCGGCCCTTGTCCCGTTCTTCTATAATACGGCGGTGAATATATTCAATGGCCCCCACATCAAGGCCGCGGGTTGGCTGTGACACAATCAGCAGATCAGGAGACAGATCGATTTCCCGCGCAATGATCACCTTCTGCTGATTGCCGCCCGACATGGATTTTACCACCGTAGCCGGCCCGTTTCCCGCGCGGATGTCAAAATCACCGATAAGCGTCTGTGCGTGTTTAGCGATAACCGGAAAGCGCAGAAAGCCCGCACGATTTGAAAACTGCTGTGTGCGATAACTCTTGAGTATCAGGTTCTCGTCAAGGCGAAAATCCAGCACAAGGCCGTGCTTGTGCCGGTCTTCGGGTACAAGGCCCATGCCGCTCTCATTCCTGCTGCGGATGCTTTTTGCGGAGATGTCATTCCCTTTCAGCAGCACCCTGCCTGACTTGACCGGCAAGAGGCCGGCAATCGCCGCGGTCAGTTCCGACTGCCCGTTACCGTCAACACCGGCAATACCAACCACTTCGCCTGAACGCACTTCAAGGGAAAGGCCGCTTACTGCGGGACTTCCCTTTGCGCCAATTACCGTAAGGTTTTCGATTTTAAGCACCACATCGCCGGGCGCAGACGGCTTCTTTTCGATTCTGAAAGTTACCGCGCGGCCAACCATTTTTTCCGCAAGCTCAGCCTCGCTCGCTTCGGCTACCGTAACAGTGTCGATAGATTTTCCCCGCCGCAATACCGTACAGCGATCAGCTGCGGCTTTAATTTCCTTCAGCTTATGGGTGATGAACAGAATCGTTTTTCCTTCGGCTTTAAGACGGCGAAAAATCGCCAGCAATTCATCAATTTCCTGCGGAGTTAATACTGCGGTCGGCTCATCAAAGATAAGAATATCCGCGCTGCGGTACAGTATTTTGAGAATCTCCACCCGCTGCTGCATACCCACGGTGATATTTTCGATTTTGGCTTTTGGATCAACCGACAGACCGTATGTTTCGGAAAGTTCCGCCACCCGCAATTCCGCGCTGCGGAGATCAAGATTTCCCGGCGCATTATGCGGCTCCAGCCCCAGCACAATATTTTCGGTAACGGTAAAATTATGCACCAGCTTGAAATGCTGATGCACCATGCCGATCCGTAAAGCGGCGGCATCATTGGGACTGCGGATTTGCACCGCCTCGCCACGTACTTTGATAATGCCGCTGTCAGGCTCATACAGGCCGAACAGTATCGACATCAAAGTCGATTTACCGGCCCCGTTTTCCCCCAAAAGCGCGTGGATTTCTCCCTGCTGCACCCGCAGATTCACCCGGTCATTTGCCAGCACCCCAGGAAAAACTTTGGTGATTTCCAGCATCTCAATAGCGAACATCCGCGACAACCCCTTTTGACAAGTATACCAAAAAGGGGGGCCACTTTCCAGACAGCAATCCGCATACAGCCGCCATTTCCCTGGCCCCCCTGACAGTATACTGTTTGACGGATAAATATCTTCATAAACTGCAAAACCAAGATCAGATAAAAACTATTTATTTATCGAACAACTGAGATGTTTTTTCACTTTTTAATTTACATTCAGCCTCATATTCTACCATTTCGTTAGATAATTTCTTTGTTTTTTAGGCATAATGTCGCCTAACGGTTTTTATACGTACAAGCTGCGCTCCGGCAGGTTTCAGTTATGGATACCGGTGCTTTCATTCGTAATACAGGCTTTCGTACACTGCGGCGGCTGTCAGAATCTTTCTGCCGTATTCTCTGGTTTCCCGGTATTCTATGGTTTCCATAAAAAGGTCAAGCGGCAGACCGCCTGCGGGCAGGCTGCCTGCCCTGCGGTCAGCGGTATGCCAGCGCCGTATACGGTTTATGCCGCCGTTGTAGGCCAAAATCGCCAGAAGGGGCTGTTCCATGCGTTCCATGAGCCAGGCAAAGTAGACCGCTCCAATGTGAATGTTTACTTCCGGGTTCCGCAAATCCGGCCCCTGCGTATAGTCAGGCCCTCCCCGGCGGCGGATGCGGCCCGCCATATCCTGCGCGGTGGCGGGCAAAAGCTGGGTCAGGCCGATTGCTCCTGCGCTGGAAACCACATCGC
>JAIRUN010000171.1 GCA_031254365.1 Treponema sp.
GACCGGGGGATGCCCATTCCCCCGCCGTCCTACAAAGGCGGCTACCCGGTAACGGTGGCGAGCCATATCGCCCTGCCGCTGCAGTTGCGGGAGCTTCGGGGAAAGCGCAGCCAGTCGGCAATAGCCGAGAAGCTGGGCCTTTCCTACCAGTCGTACCAGCGGCTTGAAAATCCCCGCAAGGCAAACCCGACCATAAAGACGCTGGAAAAAATCGCCCGTGTTTACCACCGGGAACTGAACATTTCATTATAGGCCGGGCGCTGCCGCGTACGTTCACCTTTACCTTCCCGTTCCCAAACCGGGATAGTGTTCCACCAACTCTCGCCCTGCTATATCTTTGTCACCCTGAAACTTATCCGCTGAATGGGAGACGGCCCGTATTTGAAAACCCGTTCCCGGTGTTCTTTTGTGGGATAGCCCTTGTGTTTTTTATATGCGTATTCGGGGTAACACTTATCATAATAATCCATTAGTTGATCACGGGCGGTCTTGGCAAGGATCGAGGCGGCCATTACCGAGGGAATCTTGGCATCAGCTTTTACCATAGCCGTACAGGGAATGGGTATCTGCGGCTTATGAAGGCCGTCTACAATGGCGCTGAGTTCCGGTAATTGCGCATGACTGAGCGGCGAACCAAAAGGGATTTCCACGGTAATTTCAGAGGGCCATGCTGCCGCGGATGGCGGCGTACCAATGAGCATTTGCTCTACCGCCCGCTTCATTGCCAACAGGCTCGCCTGCAAAATATTGATTTCGTCAATTTCAGTATGAGTTGCCCATGCAAGACCCCAGGCATAAGCCTTGTCGCAGATAATCTGCCGAAGTTCTTCCCGCCGGGCGGCCTTGAGTTTTTTGGAATCATCCAGCAGCTCCACGGGAAAGTCATTGGGCAGAATCACCGCGGCGGCGCAGACCGGACCGGCCAGCGGCCCCCTTCCCGCTTCATCAATTCCGCAGATCATGAGACTCTGGCAATTATATCAAGAACTTCCTTCAGTTCCTTGTCCTGGGTATAGTAGTTTTCTTCTATCTCGGTTTTTGACAGACCCACCAGTTCATGGCTCATATAATGAATCCAATATCTCTCATCATTCACGGAGAGTTCATGCCTGCGGCAATAATAATCGGGTTGAATGGGCAACTGTTCAGGCCTGTCAAAAAAATATTTGTAATCGTGAACCGCTATTTTTAGATCATGGCGGGGGATTCCCTTGTCCAGTATTATCTGCGCAAGGCAGTTGATCGTTTTTCCCGAATCAAAAATGTCGTCTATCAGCAGCACCTTGTCCCCTACCCGCAGATAATCCGGTGAATATGTCCAGCCGTCTATTCTTACCTTCTCCGCCGCTGCCACATCGGTATAGGATCGGGCCACCACTGCCGCATAATACACGGGCCGTTCTCCCTTGTGTACCAGCTTGAAATACTCGCTGATAACATTGGCCATGCAGGCCCCGCCCCGCAGGGATACGTAGATCACATCGGGTATAAAGCCTTCATTGTAAATGCGGTCCGCAAGTTTAAGCGCATTGTTCCGCACGGTGTCAAACGAAATAAATTCTTTAAACATATTTATAATACCTCGATCAAAGCGGAAATTTCCGCAGGAATGGTTCCTGCGTTTACGCTTCGTTCCATTGCGCGGGCAAGGGAAGAAGGAACCGGCGCGGGGCCTGCCAGCGGTTCCACGGTTTCAGAGAATTTTGCCGGATGGGCGGTACAGAGTATTCCCACCGGCCCTGCGCTGATTGTTTTCGCGGCATAGAGTTTATCCACGCCTGTCCAGCCAACGGCGCTGTGCGGATCAAGAAAATAACCCGCTTCGTCATGCACCTTCGCAATGGTTTTCCGCGTCTCATCGTCTGACACGGAAACGCCCGTAATGAGCCGCCGCATTTCATCCCATGTACAATGCGCGGCCATGCGCTCAAAGTTGCTGGGCGCTCCCACGTCCATTGCGTTGGAAATGGTTGCCTGTGAGATACGGGCCTGATATTCACCGGAAGAAAGATAATCGGGAACGGTTTTGTTGATGTTGGTTGCGGCGATGAATCGCCCTATTGGCGCGCCCATTTTCATGGCGTAGAGACCGGCGGTCAAATTGCCAAAGTTGCCGGAAGGAACGCACAGTGTTACAGACTCGCCCTTGCGCAGCCCAAAACAGCCGCTGCTCTGAGCCGCTGCCCTACCCTTCACCCGCGGCGTTGCTTCGCCATCAGGATCAATCAGTCCCGCAAAGGCCCTGCCCGCTGCCGCGGCGTAATAGACCGACTGCGGAATAAGCCGCGAGATGTTAATCGAATTCGCCGAAGAAAGGGCCATGCGCTTTTTTAAGCCCTCGTCCGCCAGCGCCGCTTTTACCAGCCGCTGACAATCGTCAAAACTGCCTTCCACTGCCAGCGCGGAAATGTTTTTTCCAAGCCCGGCGATCTGACGTTCCTGTAAGGGCGTTACCCTTCCCTTTGGATACAGCACGGTAACGGAAATACCGGGAACCTCAAAAAAACCGTCCGCTACCGCGCCGCCAGTGTCGCCTGATGTGGCCACAAGTATCCGCAGGGGCTGCTGCTC
>JAIRUN010000137.1 GCA_031254365.1 Treponema sp.
TCCTGCTGCTGCGCAATGGCAGCGCTCAAACTCTGCTGCTGTTGTGTAATCACGGCACTTAATTCTTCCCGCTGCTGCGCGATAGCGGAACCCAGTTCCTGTTGTTGCTGCTGGACAAGGGTATCAAACTTCTGCGTATCTTTTTCCCATTCGGCGCGGTATGCCTGCTGCTGCGCTTCAATAGCGGCGGTTTCGGTTTTCCATTCCTCGCGGTTGCTTCTGAGCTGCTCCTGAATCTCTCCCAGTCCGGTTCTTGCGGATTCCTGTACGGATTTTATTTTTTCTTCCAGCAGGGCTTTGATCTGATTCACCCGATCCTGGGCCTGTTCCCGCAGTTTCACCAGCGCGGCATCTTCCATTTTATCCGCCTGGCTGCCCGCCTTTGCAACCGCTTCCCTGAGCGTCTGATTGATAAGTTCCAAATCCCGCGCGATGCCGGTTTCCCGCTGCCGCTCCGCCGCGTTCACCGCTTCCCGGTGATCTTCAACTTTGCGTTCAATGGTTTCAGCGCTGGCCTGAAAATCCGCTACCGTGGATCGCGCTATTTGCAGCGCCTCCGCCAGCGCCTTTTCCAGAGATTCGGCATTTTCCCGTTCAAAGCGGGTTTCCGTGCTATCCAGCCTTTTCTCCGCAACGCCGATTCCTTTTTCGATATGTTCAAGTTTTTCTTTGGCTTCGCCAATTCGCTTGCCGGTGCTTTCCACAAAGGCAGACTCATCCCGCAGCCGGTTGAGATTCTCCTGTACCCGTCCGGTCATTTTGACCAGTTCCTCAAGCGATGAATCGTAACTCCGTATCCGCTCATCAATGCCGGAAAGGGCCTTGACGCTTTGCGCAAGATCCTTCTCGGTAAAGGTTTGTATACGCTTCATCAACTCCGATGCGGCTTTCTGTTCCACTTCAAGGGCAATGCCAAAATCCCTGACCGCCGCGCCCTTCTCTTCCGCGTATGAGGCAAAATCTTCCTTATATTTGTCGGTGTATCTGCGTACCTTGTCCAGAGACTTTGAGTTCTTGTCCAGCAGCCGGTAAATGATCAAAACCGCAACTACAATACCGAGGGTTA
The DNA here is from genome assembly GCA_031254365.1 of Treponema sp. GTDB lineage: Bacteria > Spirochaetota > Spirochaetia > Treponematales > Breznakiellaceae > WQXQ01. Next base: position 1,067 of record JAIRUN010000137.1, read on the forward strand.
TCAGATTTCCAATGGTAAACATCAATTTAATCTAGCACAAATTTACATAATTGGCGATAGTCATGGAAGGTGAAGTCAACAAGCCCGCGGCTGCCGGACAGAGCGGCAAGGGGGCCGGCTATCAGAGCGGTTTTCATTCCCGCCCGTTTCGCCCCTGCCGCGTCATAGCGGAGGTTGTTCCCTACGTAAAGAATCCGTTCCGGCAGGACACCCAGGGCGGCAGACAGCGTTGCAAAGGGCCGGATATCCGGCTTGAGCGCTCCGGTTCGCTCGGAACACATCACTACATCCCACAATCCGGCAATCCCCAGATGTTCCAGTTTGTTTTCCGGCGGAAAATCAGAGAGCATACCCAGCTTGAGACCCGCCCCCCGCAGCGCGGCAAGTGTATGCACCACATGGGGAAAAAGCTTGATCTTCCTGAAATGCGGTTCATAGCCCCGGTAAATAAAACGTTCTATTCTTTCCTTAACAAGCTGCGGGTCTGCGTCGGATATTTGCGCAACAAGCCGCGCCTGATGATCATAAAAATCTGATGAAGGGGGAAGCGGCGAAGAACGCTCCTGTTCGGCACGGATAAGGTCTCTGGCTTTGCCAAAGTTCCAAAGCAGCCGCCACTCTTTCAGGATAAAAGGAACCAGCCTGACATTAAGGCTGCTTTCGGGGTACAGAGTTCCATCCAGATCAAAGGCCACTGCCTCAATACCGGGTCTCATTGAAACAGTATAACGGCTTTTTTATATAACAGCTATATGAGGCAGTGGAATTATGATCTTGAATCTTCAGGTTGTTCTTGGTATAATATCAAGGAGACTAAAACAATGACAGAAGCAATTTATTCCGAACAATCAAGGAAAGACGGTTTGCAACTGATAAGCGCCTCGGAAAACGGGGATATCCAAACCGTTGAATCATTACTGAAAAAGGGCGTGTATATTCATGCACAGGACAGGGAAGGCAAGTGCGCTCTTGTGGCTGCCGCTTACCGGAACCATCTGAAAATTGTCGATTTGCTGATCAGCGCCGGGGCGGATGTCAATATGAAAGACAATACCCTGCAAAGCGCCTATTTGATTTCAACCTCCGACGGGTTTACCGAATTGCTGAAGAAAACCCTCGAAGCCGGGGCGGATGTTTATTGTACGGACAGTTACAATGGAACCGGGCTCATCCGGGCCGCTGACCGCGGCCATGTTGAAATCATACAGGAACTTATAAAAACAAATATTCGTGTCAATCATATTAACAAAATTGGATGGACCGCATTGCATGAGGCAATCATATTGGGAGACGGAGGAAAGCGGCATACGGAGGTTGTGCGCCTGTTGGTTGATGCCGGTGCTGATGTTAATTTGCCGGATAAAGAAGGAGTCACCCCGCTGGCGCACGCTAAAAACAGGAACTTTACCGGCATTATTAAAATACTGGAAAGCTCAGGGGCGGAATGAAGAACTGTTGCAAGTTGCTACAACGACCAGCATAAAAGTTATCTATATCGGGGGAAAAATTCATCATTGTACAGTACACCGGAAATGGTTATACAGGATACTATCTTCCTTAAGTGTCTGACACCACAGGGACGCAGCCGGTATGGTATACTCAACCGAGCCACAAAAATCAGCACAGCGCTGATGAAGCCTTTTTTATATAGAGTAAGGAGAATGAAATGAAGCTGAGTGGGGCACAAATTGTCATCGAGCAGCTCTGTTTGCACGGCGCGGCCACCGTCTTCGGG
>JAIRUN010000004.1 GCA_031254365.1 Treponema sp.
TGAGCTGCATCAGGGTATCGGCAAAGGGATCAAAGAACTTGCCAAAGTCGCTGACCTGATTGAGCTTGCGGGCAGCCATACCGTCAAACATATCAGACAGTTCGGCAATGATAAAAATCGCCCAGAGCAGCGGCACTGTCCACGCTGAAACGCCCCCCAGCCATGAGGGAAACCAGACCGGCAGGAGGTACACCACAAAAAACAGCGGGGCCAGGATAATACGGACAAAGGTTATTCTGTCGGCTACAGTCAAAAAAGGACGCTCCTCATTCTTACAGTATGAAAGGCGGACAGCGGATAGTCAATGAGGCGAATCGCCCTGTCTGCCCTGGAACAGCAGGCTGTATCAGATCGGATTTTTTTATTGAATAAAAATGAATTCTCATGTATAATGGTTCCCGAAGGGCCAAAAAGAGGGTTTTTCAGGCCAAAAAAGGCACAAATAAAAAATGTGAGGTAAGTACATGCTGGATATCGGTCTTTTACACCGTAAGGAATACGATATTTCTGACCGATCCGAACCTGCTGTTATCGCCGAAGCGCCCGGCAGGGTGCATTTTTTGGGGGAACATGGCGAACCTGGGGCTGGTTTATACCTTTCCGCGGCCATTGACCGCCGGGTACAGGTCGCTATAAGCATACGGAAAGACAATTCCCTGCGTTTTTATGCCGCTGATCTGGGTGAACGGAAGCGGACTACCCTGATAAACCTTAAATTCAAGCGGGAAGACCGCTGGGCAAACTATATTAAGGTGGCGATTCACCTGTTTGCCGAGTTGGGTCTTCCGGTAAAGGGCTTTAGTTTTACCATTATCGGGGATATTCCCCAGCAAGTGGGGCTGGGGTCTTCTTCGGCCATTGAACTTGCCTCGGCAGTTGCCCTGCGGAACTTGCTCCGGGTGCGGATCAGCGATCAGGAACTGTTGAACCGGCTCATTGCCGCCCATGCGCTGTTTTTCGGGAATAACGCCGATATGGTGGATTACCTTATCGGTCTTTCAGCCCGCAAGGATCAGTTCCTGCTGCTTGATGAAGCGAGCCTTGAAGCTGAAAGAATTAAATCCCCCTTTTCGCGCTGTAAAGTAATTCTGGTGGATTCCCGCGTTCCCCGTCTGGGGGTTGAGAGTGAACTGAACGCGCGGCGGGAGGATATTAAGGCAGGGCTTGAACTGCTTTCCCAAAGCCGGGAAGGGGCCAGTCTGCGGGAATACGCAACATCTGACCTTGTGGACTATATGGGGCATCTGCTTGAGGAGATTCGCCGCAGGAGTATGCATGTGGTACAGGAAATCCGCAGGGTGTATGATGCGGGTGATTGTTTGCGTTGTCAGGATATACCGGGTTTTTCAAAAATTATCTATCATTCCCATGAAAGCCTGAGGGATCTGTTCGAAATAAGCTGCCCGGAAACTGACTGGCTGGTCAAACGGGCGCAGGAAACCGAAGGGGTTTTCGGGTCCCGCATGACCGGGCAGGGTTTTGGCGGCTGTACCTATGCGTTGGTCAAAAATGATATGGTAGAAGAGTATAAAAAACGGCTTGAAGATTATGAACGGATTTTCGGTTTTCGTCCGGTTATCCACGAGGTGCGGATCGGTACGGCAAGCCGCGTTGTGCCAAAATAGGGAGCTTTGCTGAAATGCGAATTCTACTGACTAATGATGATGGCATTACATCCGCGGGATTACGGCTGCTTGCCACAGCGCTGCGAAAGGCAGGCCACCGGGTCTTTGTGCTTGCCCCTGATTCCGACCGTTCCGGGGTTTCCCATTCTGTTTCTTTCTTCAGAAGCCCCTGCAAACTTGTCGAAGTTGAACCCGATACATGGTCATGTACGGGAACCCCGGCTGACTGCGTAGTGCTGGGTATATTGGGCGGCATTCCCGAATTGCGGATCGTGGCGGACAATGACAGCGATGAGCCGCCTTCACCGCCTGAACTGATCCTTTCCGGTATAAACAGGGGGGCGAATATCGGAACTGATATTCTGTATTCGGGGACTGCGGCGGCAGCCCGGCAGGGAAGCCTCTGCGATATTCCATCGGTGGCCGTGTCCCTGATTGAAGGCGATGTGTGGCATTGGGATATGGCCGTTGAATATGTCGTGGATCATATCGGCGAAATGCGGGCCTTCTGGAAAGCGGATTCTTTTGTGAATGTGAATATTCCCAACGGGGCGGTCAAGCCCTCCGCACTGGTTCCCGCTTTTCCTTCAATACGTTATTATAATGACAGGATCGAAAATTTCGAAGCGCCGGACGGACACCGTTATTGCTTTACACGGGTAGGCGAAATCGGGGCAAAACCGGAAGACGGTTCCGACTGGGATGTGGTGCTGAAAAAACAGGCATCAATAAGCGTAATCTGCATTCACCCGGTGTTGATTGAATCGGTTAATGGGAGGGGATAACATGACAGAAGCCCGGCATTCTGCCGGAGAAGAACCTCAGGCTTCGCCGGAAGGGAGTTTGCAGGAGGGGATACGGCTGTACGGTATGAGACTCTGGGAATTGGCTCTGAAAGAATTCCTGCATATACGGGCCGAACATTTCAACCCAAAGGAACAAACCGAACTTGCCTATTATCTGGGACTCTGTTATACGAAGCTTGAACGCTACGATGACGCGCTGCTGTATCTTGAGCAGGTAGTTACCACCGGCAATGATGTGCTGCGGCTTTACCAGTGCCGCATGACTCTGGCCTATATATACGTCATTACCGGGCGTTCCAGAATGGCTGAGTTCGAGCTTAAACGGCTGCAGCAAAACGGATTTGAGTCCGCCCTGCTGTACAATACCATGGCCTATGCCGCGTTCCGCCAGAAACAGTTCAAAAAGGCCATAGAGTTATACGAAAAATCTCTTGATATAGACGAAAACAATACCACTGCCATGAACGGCATTGGCTATATTCTCGCGGATACCAAAATGGATATTCTGCGGGGTCTGCGGTTTTGCCGGAGGGCTGTTGATCGTAAACCGGAAAACCCTGCCTACCTTGATTCAATGGGCTGGGCCTATTACAGAAACGGAGAATTAAACGAGGCCCGTACATGGCTCCGCCGGGCCATGGATATTGCGCCTGACGCGGCGGAAATTCGGGAGCATTTCAAGGCAGTAAGCGGAGGGGCTGCGTGAGCGTATACACGATACAAAATCGTACCCGCAAACGCTGCCTGCTTGCCGCGGCATTGTTCCTTATGCCGCTGCTTCTTGCTGCCCAGCCCGTGACAGGCGGCGATGATGTAAATGCTATCAGGGCTGCCGAACAATTCCGTGTCGGCGTACAGGCCTATAACCGCTACGCTTTTAATGAGGCGATACTCTCTTTTGAGCGGGCGCTTTCATTCCGGCCCGGCGAAGGTATTATCCTGGACTGGCTCGGCAGGGCCTACTACCGCTCAGGTTTCGAGGAGATCGCCTTACGCCAGTGGCGGGCCGCTGTTGACACCTATGGCCGCAGCAGCGAAGAAGGCATACTCCTCGTAAACCGGATCGAAACTGTAACAAACCGCCGCCTGCTGCTGCCTGTCGCGGATGACGCAGTGAGGTATGTGGAATCGGGCCGCTACCCCGGTCATTATGGGGATAATGTATTTTACCGGCAGCCCACGTCAGTGCTGCCCCATGATGACGGGTCCGTGTGGGTTGTGGCCTACGGCAGCAATGAGATCGTCAGAATAGATGTCAACGGATTGATAAAAGACCGCAAGCGCGGCCCGCTTAACGGCTTTGACCGGCCTTATGATCTTGTACGGGGAATTGGCGGACGGATGTATCTTTCCGAATACCGCGGCGGCAGGGTGAGTATACTCAACAGCCAGGGGGACTGGCAGGGCTACATCGGTTCGCGGGGCCTGGGGGATGGAATGTTTGTCGGTCCCCAGAATCTTGCCGTTGACGAGGACGGCTATCTCTATGTGGTGGATTACGGAAACCGCCGTATTTCCAAATTCGATCCTGATGGGGTTTTTATCCTTTCCTTTGGATATAAAACCATGCTCTTTCCCGGCTTTCTTTCGCCCACGGGCATTGCCGCGAAAAATGGCATAATCTACGCCGCGGACTCAGCGGCAAAACAAATCTATATGTTTGATCCCAATGGAAATTATCTGGGTATTCTTACAGGCGGACTTGCCGGTCCGGAAAGCCTGCGCTTCCTGTCAGACGGCAGGATGCTGGCCGCCGATGCCAACCGGCTTTTGCTCATTGATACTGATTCCGCCATTGTCCGGGAATTGGGCGTTTCCGGCAACCAGAGAGTCCGCATTACCGGGGCCGACATGGATCGCAACGGCAATGTGGTGGCTGCCAATTTCGCCGCGGGCGAAGTCGCGGTGCTGACCCGCTCTGATGATCTTGCGTCCGGTTTTTTTGTGCAGATAGAGCGGGTGTCCGTGGATCGCTTCCCGCTGGTAACAGTGGAACTGCGGGTCGAAGATCGCCTGCGCCGTCCCATAGTCGGACTTGAGGGATCGAATTTCCTGCTTAGTGAAAGAGAACAGATAGTAAGCGAACAGACCTTCCTCAGTCCAGCGTACCGTTCAAACCGGACGGATATTTCCCTCTTGATAGAGCGTTCCCCGCTGACATTGAACCTGAGAAATGATTTCGCGGTGGCGGCCAGAGACATCAGCGCCGCGTTGGGACCGCAGGGGCAGATTGTTTCAGTTGTTTCAGCGGCCGCCCAGCCCCAGCGGGAGCGGCATGAAAACGCGCTGGAAGCCGCTGTCCGGGGCAGTGTTGCTTCTTATTCCCCGCGCTGGCGTTTTGATCTGGGTCTGCGCCTTGCCGCCACTGATCTCCTGCCCGGCGAAAAAAAACGCTCGGTGGTATACATCGGATCAGGCGGGGCAGGGGAATTGGCCTTTGAGCAGTACAGTCTTTCGGAAATGGCGGCATATCTTGCCAATAACAGCATAGTGTTTAACGCCGTTATTGTAGGTGGCGGTCTGCCTTCCGAAGAGATTCGTTATCTCTGCCGGGAAACCGGCGGTCAGGCCCTGCCGCTGTACCGTCCTGAAGGTATACGCGAGATGATACAAAATATTGTCAATACGCCAAGCGGCCTGTACGCGCTCAGTTACCGCTCCATGCTTCCGACAGATTTCGGCGCGGCATATCTTCCGGTAGAAGCGGAAGTGTACCTTATGGAACGATCCGGGCGTGATAACACCGGATATTTCTCGCCTTTGGATTAGTGTTAATGTATGATACTTGCCATTGACATCGGAACCTCAACCTTCAAATCCGCGCTTTGGGATTTTGAAGGCAGGGGCATTGCCTTTGCTTCTGTTCCGCTTTCAACTAATGCGGACAGCGGCCAATGGCTGCGTGCCTTTGAAAGCTGCTGCGCCGCGCTCGCCAAAAGGGGAATGGATTCCGGCAAATCACTGTCAGCGGTAGAAGTCATCGCGATAAGCGGAAACGGGCCGAGCCTTGTTCCGGTTATTGGAGCGCCTGAAATTACTACTAACGGCATTTGTATACCAGCGGGCCCGGCGCGGCTCTGGCTGGATAGGCGGGCAACAGAAGCGGCCGCGGAAGTTTCCGCCGTAATGGGCGATTTTGTTGACGCGAGTTTTTTTCTTCCAAAAGCGCTGGACATCAAAAACAACGAACCTGAATTATATGAAAAGACACTGCATTTTCTGGGCTGCCCGGAATTGCTTGCCCTTGCCCTGACCGGCGAGGCGAGGACTGTTTTTCCGTCTGATGGTTTTGAACGCTGGTTTTGGAACGCGGAAATTCTAAAGCGCCTGAATCTTGACGCTGAAAAGTTTCCCCCCTTTATCCGGCCCGGTGAAACATTCGGTTCAGTCCTGCCGATTCCCGCAGCCCGTTTTGGAATCAGTCCCAACATTCCGGTTGTTTCAGGCGGCCCTGATTTTTTCGCGGCAATACTCGGCACTGGCGTTACCGGCCCCGGACAGGCCTGCGACCGCGCGGGCACTTCCGAAGGGATCAATGTGTGTACCGTAAAGCGAATCATTGACCAGCGGCTCATGAGCTACGGTCATCCGGTACAGCCATTCTGGAATCTGTCAGGAATTATTTCCACAACAGGAAAAGCCATTGAATGGGGACGGGATTTTTTGGGACTTGGATCATTCGATGAATTTTTCGCGCTGGCGCAAACCGCTGGGGCCGGAGCCGGGGACATGATTTTTTTGCCCTATCTTGCCGGGGAACGCAGCCCGGTGTGGAACCCTTCGGCACGGGCTGTACTGCGGGGCATAGGCCTTTCCAGCGGACGGGGTGAATTTGCCCGGTCCGTGCTTGAAGGCGTATGTTTCGCAATCCGTGATGTAATTTCCGTCATGGAAGAAGCAGGCGCGGCGGTAAATGAATTGCGCGTAACAGGCAGCGCAACTGAAAGCGGTTTTCTTAATCAGCTTAAAGCCGACGTCACCGGAAAGGAAGTGCTGGTTCCGGCGCACAAAGACGCTGAACTTCTGGGCCTTGCCATGCTCGGAGCCTGTACCCGCGGCATTTACACTTCACCCGCTGAGGCCGCCGCTGCTTTGGCGCGCATTGAAAGCCGCTATTTTCCTGATGAAAAAACATCCGCCCTCTACGCGCGGCTGTTTCAGGAATACCGGTCTTTACAGGCGGTATTTAAGGGGGACAGGCAGGGGCGGCGGCGATAAGCACTATGCGCGCCTTTTAACTTTTCTCTGAAAACAATTATTACAACGGAACCATGCTGAACAATGTGGCGGCAATAACCAATTTGGGTACTACGGTTATCAGGCACACGAATGGCGCAACGCCGGTGATAGTGCAGTAGGGGCGAAAGCGAAGATGGAAGGTGAGCATTTAGCAAATAGAAGCCTCCCCAAGAAGAGGGAAAAACTCTTTACTTCTATGTTGACAACATGCGCACAATGTGCCATGTTTTATTTATGGCATTAACCAATATAAATATTCGTGTGGACAGTAAAATTAAATCTCAGGCACAAGATGTTTTAGCGTCATTGGGGCTTGATATGACGACCGCCATCAATATTTTTTTACGTCAGGCGATACAGCAACATGGTATTCCGTTTGCGATTACATCTGAACCGGAAAAGAAAATGCCAAAACCAGGATGTATGAAAGGTAAAATCTGGATGGCCGATGATTTTGACGCACCGCTTGATGATTTTAAAGAGCACATGGAATGAAGATTCTCCTTGATACACATATTTTTTTATGGTTTTTGGATGAAGTTGAAAAACTTTCAGAACCGGCGCTTACCGCCATTCTCGAACCTAAAAATGAAAAATACATAAGTATTGTTTCGGCTTGGGAATTGGCTCTCAAAATAAATCTGGGTAAACTTACATTCGAGGGTGGTATTGCCCATTTTTTCACGATGGTTGAAGAAAACGGATTTGAACTTCTCTCTGTAAAGGAGGAGCATATAAAACGTCTTGAAACGCTTCCTCTCCTTCATCGTGACCCATTCGACAGAATGCTCATAGTATCGGCGCTGGTTGAAGGAATGAATCTGATTTCATCTGACTCTAATATTCATCGTTATAATGTTGGCATAATATTATGAGGAAGCTGTTACGTGAACAATGCCCTGCCGGATACAGCGGCGGTATACATTTTTGCTGTTGACAGGGGAACAGGAGCAAAATTATACTTTTACAAGGCAATAATATGAAATTCCAAAAAACAATAATATTGCTCTTTTTGCTTGCCTTGACTCATTCTATTGCTTTTGCTTCCAATGATTTTGTTTCCGGTATGGACAGGTTGGATATCGGAGAATTTCTTGTTTATTCTGGCAGGAATTCTGACAGAGAGCGGATGATTGCGGCTGGCTTCAATGTGCCGGGTTTTGTGCCTTATAACCGGGAAAAACTGGTTAATAATAAAGACGGCGATAACTATCATGTGTTTAAAACATTTTTTTCCATATCAGAAAGTTTCAAGGATGTAAATCTTACTCTTTATATCAGCCGTTTTGATATGCCTGTAATAATCCGCATAAATGATATTATAATTTATAGAAAAGGACTTATACAGGAAACCGGCAAAGGAGTTTATTCCACCGGTGATCAAGAGGCAACAGATGTGCCCCTTGAAGATGGCTTAATTTATTATAATAAAGAGAACGGTCTTGTTATCGAAGTTTTTCCACAATATGAAACCAGCTCGATGCCTGAACTGTCAATAGCGGAATATGAAGATAATGCGTCCAAAGTGTTTTTCAAGAATTTATTTAATGTTTATCTGGTAATCGCGGCGCAGTTTCTTGCCATACTTGTCGCAATGTATCATTTCGGTATATTTATTTCCAGAGGATGCAAGGATAAAAAATACATCTTTTTCTCGTTTTTATCCATGTCATTTGTTCTTGCGTATACCAATATCGGTTTTTCCTTTGACTCAAGCTTTTATATTGCGCTTATAAAAATAACGCGTTGTTTTCAACTGCTGAGTTTTGGTTTCTATTCCCTGTATATTATAGAATCGTCAGAATTTTTTCCCAAACAAAAAAAATATATTGAAACAGGAATGATCATATACAGTATCGTTTGTACCACGTTTGTGGCTTTTCAAAAAGATAAGTACGCAGTAAGCCTTGCCTTTTCCGGTATAACCAATATGTATATAATACCGTTATTGCTGCTTTGTATAGTCTTTCCGGTTATTTCCATTGTATTAAAAAAGAATTATATGGCCGTTCCGCTGCTGCTTGCTACGCTGATAATTTCTGCGGCTACTCTGCGTGACATGCTGGTACTGAGCAACGCTATTCAGCCGCTGTTCTGGTATATGCCTTACGCTTTTTTGTTCCTTATAATTTGTATTTATGGAATTCTTATATACGAAGAGAGCGTAATGTATAAACAAATTGAGCAGTCCAATGTCATACTGGAAATGACCATACAGGAGCGGACTCTTGAACTCAAAGAGCAGATGGAAATCGCGGTCGCGGCATCCCGGTCCAAGAGCGAATTCCTTGCCACCATGAGTCACGAAATAAAAACACCGCTGACAGTCATTTCCGTACACGTTCAGCAGGCGGCGGAACTGATTACGGATGACCCCGGTGAAAAAGAAACAATCGCCTCTTCCCTGCGCCGGGCGCAGCAGGAAGTTATGCGCGCGTCCCGCATAACTGAAAACGCCTTGAGCCTCGCTTCAATGCAGGAAGGCCAAAGGCAGATGGAAGCCCTGCATATAAACACCCTGCTGACACACAGCGCGGAGGCATACCGCACCATAGTGGAAAGGCGCGGCAACAAACTGAACCTTGCCATAGCGGACGGCATCGGTCTGGGCCGCGAGCGCATATACGGTAATGCCGACCAGTTGACCCAAGTGATGATAAACCTCCTGAGCAACGCCAACAGGCATACAAAGGACGGCTTAATTAGCGTGGAAGCAGAGGAAGGCGACTTAATTAAAGTAACCGTTACCGACTCAGGCAGCGGTATAGCGCCGGAACTTCTGCCCCGTGTTTTTGAGCGTGGGGTAACCGGCACGGGAAGTACGGGCTTCGGACTGGCGATATGCAAAAAAATTATTGAATCCCACGGCGGTACGATTGCGGCTGACAGCGAACCTGGCAAAGGAACAACGATCAGGTTTACACTTCCTGTTTATAAGGGTGAGGGTATCAATGTATAACATTCTGCTTGTTGAGGATAACAGGGAAATTCAGGAAGTCAATAAAAATATGCTGACACGGTGCGGCGGTTATAACATACGCCTTGCCAATAACCTTGCCGAAGCGAGGGAACGGGTTATAGAGGCCGAGCCGGATATTATTGTGCTGGATATTATGCTTCCAGACGGTAGCGGGCTTGATTTTCTGGAAAAACTGCGGCAGGACGCTAACATTCCAGTTCTTTTGTTATCTGCGCTGGTGGGACCCGGCGATGTGGTAAAAGGTTTGCGGGCAGGCGGTGACGATTACCTCGCCAAGCCCTACGATAACACGGAACTTTTGGCGCGTATTGAATCGCTTTTGCGCCGGGCATCGTGTCCGCAGAAAACACTGACAAAAGGCCGACTTACGCTGAATATGATTTCAGGCATGGCGTTTGTAGACGGCAGGGACCTGCTGTTCTCCCATAAAGAATTCGCACTTCTGCTCCTTTTGGCGCAAAACGAAGGGAAAATCATAAGCGCGGAATCCCTGTATAAAGAAGTCTGGGGAATGTCCATGAATGACAACCGGACGCTTAAAAAGCATATTTCCGAGATACGCAAAAAGCTGGAAGACGAAACAAGCGGCTGCGAAATTCAAAATGTGCGGGGTGAGGGCTATTATTTCATCCGAAATAAAGAAATGTGAAAATTTTGTAACTTTTCACCTTCATTCGTAACAATATACTAAAATATGAAAATAAATCCACGGCTTTGTAAAAGCCAGTGAACACCCGTTCATAAGGAGAACGGGTGTTATAAAAAGGAGGGTGTTTTATGAAAAACACATTCAAGATTTTTGGAATTATCGCCTTTGTCGCGGTAATCGGGTTTTCTTTCACCGCTTGTGAAGAGGATGAAGGATTTGACAGGGATGGAATTTATAAGACCATTACTGTTATCGGTTTACCTGTTGAGGGTACTGAAGAAAATTATTTCAACAAATACGCATACATAGGCTTGGGCACAACAGGCAAGGGCGATATTGCGGCAGTAAGCGTCAACACGAGGATAACCAGCTCTTCACTTACGCTGGATTTGTATAATGCTTCGGGCAAAGACGAAAACAAAAGGTTTGACGGTAAAGGAAGTTTTATGGTAATCTTTACGATCACCGAGACATCAGATGCTAAAAGCGAAGAACTTTTTAGCGGATATCTTCTTTCCCAACCGATAAGTCAAGAGAATACCATCATATCTTTTGGCGCGTTTTACGAGTTTGATTAGTGGCCGGCAGGCGGTCATAGGGAGTACACGGAGTTTTTTAAGCAAGCTGTCTTGCAGACAGCATTTCTCCGTGTTTCTCCCGTTCAACATACCATTGTAAATTTCTACAGAGATGACTATACTATATGACTATAATATTACCAGCAAAAAGGAGATGTCATTATGGGTTTAATTAAAGCATTGGGAGACGCGGTCGGCGGAACATTGGCGGATCAGTGGCTGGAGTTTTTTGTATGCGAAAGCCTGGAAGCGGACGTGTTGGCTGCC
>JAIRUN010000009.1 GCA_031254365.1 Treponema sp.
AGCAGTTCCGTCTTTTTGGACAAAGCACGGGCAATTTCTACCAACTGCTGCTTGCCCACGCCAAGTTTGCTCACGATGGTTTGCGGCGGCTCATTCAGTCCTACCGTATTCAAATATTCTCTTGATTCTTTTAAATATTTATCCCAATTTATTATTCCAAACGTGGTCTCCATGTGCCCCAGAAAAATATTTTCATAAATTGATAAATAGGGACTTAAGGCCAGTTCCTGATGAATAATGGCAAGTCCTTCTTTTTCGCTGTCCTTGACGCTGTGGTAAGCGGCTTCGTGTCCTTTGAAAAAAACTTTGCCTTCGTAGCTGCCTTTGGGGTATACGCCTGAGATGCAGCTCATCAGCGTGGATTTTCCCGCGCCGTTTTCGCCGCACAGTGAATGTATCTCGCCTTTTTTTACTTTTAAACTGACATTTTCAAGGGCTCTGACTCCGGGAAATTCTTTGGTCAGATTCTCTATTTCAAGAATGTACTCGCTCATAAGCCCCTCTGGGTAGTGACCCGGCCAAAAGTATTATTTGTGGCCGGGCTAACAACCAATACTGCTACTTCAACTGGGAAGCCTGGGAAGCCTCATAAAAACCTGCGTCTACCGGAACATTAAGATTGGCTTTGGTAACCAGAATGGGGTCCAGAAGATATGCATTGACATATTTTCTGCCGGTATTGCCGATCTCCCTGAGATCGCCGGAAGCGAGAACCGCGCCGGGGATGCTGGGGGTCTGACCCTTGAGGATCTGATCGGCCAAAATGATGGCAGCTTCGGCCAGCTTGGCAGTGTCTTTGAATACCGTGCTGTACTGCTCGCCGTTCTTGATGGACATGGCGGAATCAAACTCGGCATCCTGTCCGGAAATTACCGGCAGTTTTGTCCGGTATTTGGCATCGGCTTTGCAGGCTTCGAGAATGGCGCGGGCCAGAGTGTCATTGGGCGCGAGTATCGCATCCAAAGTGACGTTACGGGCATCACCAACGAGAAGGTTTTCCATGCGGGCTTTGGCAATTGGGGCTTGCCAGTTTTCAGTGGCAATCCGCTGGAAATTGGCGGTATCCGCTGAAGTTTTGGGATAGGGGCCGACAACTTTAAGCACGCCCTTGTCAATGTAGGGGTTAAGAATGCTCATGGCCCCGTCAAAGAAGAAAAAGGCATTACCGTCTGTCGGGGAACCGGCAAACAGGGTAATCTGCTTGGGAGCCGCTGTGGTGGCCGCATCCAGATTAAGCCCGGCTACAATGCTCTGGGCCTGAAGCACGCCTACCTTAAAGTTATTAAAGGTGATGTAGTAATCATAATCTGCGGAATTGGCAATGATCCGGTCATATGCGATGACCGCTACTTTGTCCCGTGCGGCTTCGGCAACTACCGAAGCAACGCCGTCATTGATACCGCCGACTACCAGTACCTTTGCTCCCTGGGTCAGGAAGCTCTGAATCTGCTGATTCTGCTGCGCCTGATCCGCGTTGCCAAATTGGAGCGCCGCGCGATACCCGCGTTTTTCAGCTTCAGCTTTGAGCTGATTACCGTCCTTTTCCCAGCGCTGAACGTGGGTTTCGGGCATGGCAATACCGATCATGGCCGCGCCTGATGCCTGTTTCTTACAGCCAACCAGCACAACACCGGCTACAAGCAGTACTAAAAGAACCGCTAGCAATTTTTTCATGGTTATTCCTCCATAATTGAATTTTTCATATTATACTACAAAACTCTGGTTTGATCAACCATGTTTTTTGGCCTGTTTTTATTGGCGTCTGCGCTCCGCCATTTCCTTAAACAAGTCTTTTACTTCAAAAAACACTTCCACGAGTTTTGGATCAAATTGCTTGCCCTTTTCCGACATTATGATCTGCACCGCCTGATCATGTGTAAACGCCTCTTTGTAAGACCGGTTGGAAACAAGCGCGTCATATACATCAGCAATGGCCATTATACGTCCCTGCAGCGGAATATTGGTTCCATGGGCTCCATGCGGATAACCAGTGCCGTCCCAATGTTCATGGTGGTAACCCGCAAACAATTTGGCGCTACGCAAAAATTCTTCTTCGCCTGATGAGGAAATGATCTGATCGATGATCTGCTCCCCTCTTTCGGCGTGGGTTTGCATCAGGATATATTCATCCTCGGTCAAACGATCAGGTTTATTCAATATCAAATCAGAAATCATGATTTTTCCCACGTCATGCAAACGCGCCGAGGATGTAATTATTTCAAAGTCCCATCTGCGTATTTCATCATCATAGATATGTTTCGTCATCAGCGCATCAATCAGTATTTTGATATATGTCGTTGTGCGCTCAATGTGTCCGCCTGTCGCCTTGTCCCGGTTTTCGACCATGTCCGCCAAAATATACACGATACTGTTCTGCAGCCGCCGTAACTGCGCTGTCCGGTCACGGATCAATCCGTCAATATTTAAATGCATCTTGATCCGGTTTTGCAGCACAGGCGGAGAAAATGGTTTGGTGATAAAGTCTATCACACCCATCTCAAAACCCTGAACTTCAACAGCGGCATCGGTCCGGCCTGTAAGAAATATAACGGGTATATTCATATATTTCTCGTTGGCTTTCAGACGGCGCAGGGCTTCCATGCCGTTTATCTCCGGCATTTCAATATCAAGCAGGATCAAATCCGGCTTGACCTTTTCAAGAAGCGTGAACATCTTTGCCGCAGATGGAACGGTCATCACGCGATAGTGATTTTCCAGCGCTTCTTCTGCCATAGAGAGATTGGTATCACTGTCATCAACAACAAATACTGTTTTCATGTTATTCATTAACCGCCATTATTATATCACTCCTTATCAATACCGTTCATCCGCTGTTCTGTTTCAGCGGCGGCATCGTCATTTCCCAATGAACGGAAAATTTCAATTGAACGAAGATATGCCCGGCGGGCTTCTTCGTTTTTGCCTGCTTTGGCGTGAATGTCGCCTAACGCCCGCCAGTCCGCGGCAAGACCCCAGGAATTCTCAATGCGGCGATCCAGAGTTATGGCCGCTTCAAGAGCCTGCCGGGCTCCTTCGTAGTTTTTTGCCAGAGAACGTATGGAGGCAATAAAAAACCAGTCATATGCCGCTTGTTCAAAATAACGATCTTTTTCATGAATGGCAAGACTGCGTTTTACCGCGGCTTCGGCTTCTCCGTATCGGCCCAGCTCTTTTTCCGCAAAACCGATAACCGTCCAGGCAAAGGCCATGTTCAGTTGATCCTTAAGCGCGCCTATCTCACGGTTTACTTCGTCACGAACAGACTGGGCAATATCCGCAGGCCTGGCAGCGGAGAGCATTTTACCACGGACAATATGAATGCGGCTGAGCGCAATAAGCTCCCGATCCCCCAGGTTTTCAGCCTCATCAAGGGATGCCTGCCAGCCGGCGGCAGCTTCCTCTCTCTGCCCCAGAGAAAACAGCACATTGGCCTGCGAAAGACCGGCCCTGATCCGCAGCCCCGGATCATCGGCTATAATGGCAAGCCGCTTTGCCTCATTCAGCAGAATAAGCGCGTTCTCATAGCTCCCCCGGTCAGCGGTTTTATTGCCTTCATCAAGCTGGCCTTCAGCCTGTTTGCGCAGATTGTATATTTCACCGGGGTTTTTCGGAGATGAAGAGCAAGCGCCAACAAAAAACAGCAGCAGAATATATATTATGTTCATACCATGACTCTTCAATTTCCTAATCCCTCCCCCTAAAATTCCAAATCTCTGGAATGCATACCGCCGGCGGGAGTTTCCTTGTGTTCGGGAACTCCGCCTTTCAGCAGCGGATTGTTGCTCACAGAAACAAGCACATCATCGACTTGTTTCAGAACGGAATGAAGCTCGGTAAGCAGGACAGGAAGCTGGGCGGGAATAAAGCCGCTGGTTTTTTCCAAATTCAGCAGTATTCCGGAAACAGCGTTAAGCGATGAAGTAAGATCGGCGTATACCGGCCCCTCACTGTCAAGAATGGACATGACCGTTCCATCCGGAGAAGCAAGGTCAGTGGAAAGTGCGCTAAGATTCTCCAGAATAGGATTGAGCTGGGCTATAATTTCATCTAATATATGGTCAATGTTGCCGGAGAGCGTTTGCGTCAGTATTTCAACATTGCCCAGGGTGCGCCCCAGACTGATCCTGTCGCTTCCTTCAATGGCTTCCTGCACATCAGCAAGGGCAATGTTCAGGGTTGTCAACAGCGTACCGACCTGGTTCATAAGGTTGCTGATACCGTCATCATTTTCAGGAAGTACCACAAGGCCGTCAGCCAGCAGTTGTTTCGCTTCGGGAGAATTTATTGTGGGAATGATCTCCCACTCCTTTATCAGTTCTCTTCCCCTGCCAGGATAAAAAACAAATTTATTTCCAAGACCAATGGGGCTTACCTGTATGTCCACCAGAGATCCCTCTTTGACCCGGTCAATATAAGTATCAAAAATGGTAAAATGCACCTCAACCCGGTCATCTTCGGCAAGTTTAACGGTCTTTACACGCCCGATGGTAAAACCCTTGTACTGCACTGCCATATTCTGACCAAGGCCGTCGGCGGAATTGAAATAAGTCTTAAAGTTATAATCGCGGGAAAACCAGCGCTGGCTGGAGCCAAGCATCAGTACCACAAAAATAATTATTCCCACCGCAAGAATTATAAAAACGCCAACGATTTTATCGGCATAGCGGATTGCGAATTTCATAATCTAACCCTCATGAAGCCATTCCCTCTTCCATATAGCACTCAAGATCTTCGTCTTTGTCGATCTGTTCCCTGGTGAATTTTTTACCTAACTGTCCATTGCGAATCATTACGATCACATCGGCCAGGTCCCGTACTATCTGTAAATCGTGGCTTACAAAAATAATCGAAGCCCCTTCCTTCTGCATTTTTTTTACCAATTCGATAAGCCGGTTGGCGGAACTTTCATCCAGCGACTCGGTCCACTCATCCAGATAGAGCAGCCGGGGACGGCAGATCAGTGCGCGGGCAAAGGCAATGAGCTTCTGTTCCCCCATGGAAAGCTCCGCCGGCCTGATCCCCAAATCTTTGCGGTAGCCTACTTCGGCAACAGTCGATTCTATCCGCCGCTTGCGGTCTGTTTTTGACATTTTGGGGAAGTGAAGACGCAGGGGAAGTTCCAAAGTCTGAAACAGCGTCTGATTGGCCCAGAGCGCGGAATCCTGAAAAACCACCGCGGCTTCCCGCCTGAATTCAAGATTCTCTGTCCGGCTCATGCGGATCACATCCCTGCCCCGGAACAGCACCGCCCCCTGATCCGGTATGATAAGACCGGCGGCAAGTTTCAGCATCGTACTTTTCCCGCAGCCCGAATGTCCCACCAAAGCCGTTGTTTTTCCATCCTCAAATTCAAAGGATATGTTTTCCACGAGTTTCCGGTTCTGAGCAGAGAAATTGACGTTTTTCATTTCTATGACACCCGGCATATCCTACACCAATACCATATAGTATATAACAACAAGGAGAACATCCACCACTATACAACCGGCAAATGCATTGCTGACCGCCCGCAACCCGGCTACGGGAACCTCGGTAGTAGCCCGCTCTACCTTGAGCCCTTCGGTTATCGCGCCGATGGAGATGATCATTCCAAAGGCCATGCTTTTAATTATTGTGATAAAAACATCCTGAATAGTCAAATTTTGCAGAAGATTGCTAAAGTAAATATCAGCCGGCATTGCGTTAAAAATTTGGGCAACTACAAAGGAGCCTGCCAGCCCGAATACCGAAAAATAAATATTCAGCAGGGTAAGGGAAAACGTTATTCCCAAAAAACGGGGAACGGCAAGATGTTCAATGGGATCAACGCCAACGGAAATATACGCCTCAATTTCGTGGCTTATTACCATGCCCGCTATCTCGGTGGCAACGGCTGTTGCGGAACGGGCAATAACGATAAAGGCGGTTAGCAGGGGGCCAAGCTCCCGCGTTATAAAAATAATCAAAAGGGAATAAATAAGCTGCTGTTGGGAGATTTGGGTCAAAACCGGAATCCCGATGACATTGATCGCCGCGCCAATCCCCAGAGCCAAAAGGGTGGAAATTCCCATTGCCTGCACAAAGGTAAAAAATATCTGCATCACAAGGATACGGGATGAGACTTTCCAGTTGAGTATAAAAGCCTTGACACCCTTCAAAGTCCGGGCAAAAAATCCCAAATTATAGAACAACACCCGGAGATTGGCTAAAATATCTCCCATATCATTATATTATATATAATTGGGGCTTTAAAATATATAACCCTGCGGAGATTCTATGTCTGATGTTGACAGAATCGGGTTATTATGCTACTTTTTCTACTCTACATGAAATTGCGGATACCCTAATCGGGCAATAGCGCAGTTGGTTTAGCGTACAAGTCTGGGGGACTTGGGGTCCCCGGTTCAAATCCGGGTTGCCCGATTGGCGCATTCGCAATTTCATTCACTGCTGTACTGACACCAGACAATACCGTTTTTTGCCCGCACGAAGAATCAATTCCCTTTCGGTATTAAGCCGGTCAGCGCCGATTACAGCGGCAATATCGCTGATCGCTTCAAGTTCATCGCTGCCGGCTGCGGACACAAAAGCCCCGCCCTGCTCGACAAGACGGCGGGCTTCGCTTTTGCTGGGAACGAGTTTCGCATCACAGAAAAGCTCCGTTACATTGTAGCCGGCCTCGAATTTGGCGAGGGAAAGTTCAGCGCGTGGCATGGCGGCCCTGTCGCCGCCGCCAAAAGCGCTGCCTTTACCGCCGAAAGCGGCGATTGCTCCGGCAAGGGCTTTGTCCGCCTCATCCTTCCCGTGGATCAGGGCGGTTACTTCCCAGGCCAGACGTTCCTTTGCTTCATTGGGGTTGTGGCCCGGCGCGGTCAGGGCCTCACATTCCCCCACCGGAAGGAAGGTAAACATGAGGAGAAAACGCCGTATATCCGCATCGGGAATGTTCCGCCAATACTGAAAAAAATCATACGGGCTGGTCTGATGGGGATCGAGAAATAAGGCTCCCTTTAAGGTCTTGCCCATTTTCTTGCCATCCGAAGTATTGATCAGGGGGAAGGTTAATCCAAAAGCCTCGACTCCTTCGATTCTGCGGATAAGGTCTGTTCCGGCCACAATATTACCCCACTGATCATCACCGCCAATCTGGAGACGGCAGCCGTAACGGCGGTACAGTTCCAGAAAATCGTAGCTCTGAAGGAGCTGGTAATTAAATTCGATAAAAGAAAGTCCGGTCTCCATGCGCATTTTGTACGCTTCAAAACTCAGCATACGATTCACGGAAAAATGGCTGCCGATTTCGCGTAAAAAATCAATATAGTTGAGATTGGCAAGCCAGTCCTTGTTGTTGACTGCCCACGCCGATTTACCGTCAAAACTGACAAAGCGATCCAGTTGAGAGCGGATGGATTCGGTATTTTTATCCAGCTGCTCATAATTCAACATTTGCCGTGTCTCTGATCTGCCTGAAGGGTCGCCGATCCTGGCAGTACCGCCGCCCAAAAGGGCGATCCCTTTGTGCCCCGCGTCCCGAAGATGCCGGAAAGCAAAGTAAGGAACCATGTGGCCTATATGCAGACTCCCTCCGGTGGGATCCGTGCCCTCATAAAAAGCAACCGGCCCTTCGTCCATTAAACGGGAAAGCCCCTCCGCATTAGTGCATTGGGCAAAGAAACCACGAGTCTTTAAGTTTTCAATAACGGAATGCATAACAATTAATTAGAACCTGACCACCGCAAATCTGACATAACCTGTCTTGCCCGCTCCTGAACCGGCCTGACATACGGGCCATCAGCAATTTTGATGATATATTGTACAGCATTGGGGTCTCTGAGTCCACCGGTCTTAAATGCGATTTTGGAAATGGCATCGACCGCTGAAAGGGCAACCATATCGTCCGGTTTGACTGTGTGAAAAGCTCCTGCGGCGCGGACAATGGTAGCTATCACATCGCCATTTTCGTTAAGGCCAATCACACCCAATGACCGGATCGCTTCCTGCAAAACCATTGGTTCATTTTCCGCCATAATAACCCGCAGCAGAGTCTCTACCGCCGCCTGATTCCCCACATCGCCCAGATACCTGGCCGCCCTGAGCCGTATTGAGGGAAAGTTATTTACCAGCCGCCCATTTTCCATAGCCCTGTTCTGAGTCCCTTCCAGTGTAAGAAATTCCAGAGCGACACGTATCTCATCGTTGGTACTGCCACGGCTTAGGGCGCTTTGGATATAGTCCAAGGCTATCATTTTCTGCTCAAGGGTGCTTGCCCGGCTTGTCTCCCGGATAATCATCATTTCGATGGCTTCCCGGAGGTAGGCTTCTTCTATGGACATCTCCTGTTCCTGTCCCATTACCAGAGAAACGCCGGCAACGGCCACTACAACCAAAATCAATCCGCGTTTGAATGTACACATATATATCTCCTAATTAATTATCTTCCAGGTGGTTCCGGTGTATTCCAGATCATACAGCCGCCAGCGCTGGGCCTGGCCTTCCCTGTCCAGGTTGATGGTAAATGCCTTGACCCTCGTTGGGCTGTAAATCTCTATGTCATCAACCCTGCTGTTGGCGCGGGAAGGAACAACCACATAGTTAAAATAGTCCTGCGCGTTTTTCAGCACAATGTTATTTGATTTCATAACATTGGTTTCATTGATTGCGTTTAAAAAAGCAGCGGATGAAATTTCCGCAAAATACTCCGGGGACAATGCGTTTCTCCAGCCTGAATAATTTTTGGCCCTGATTATCCTGTTGAGCGATTCCATAAATTGCTGGACATCCCGCTTGACCCTGTCAATCTCCTCCTGGCTGATCTTGTTGGGATCAAAGACATCTTCAACAACCGTTTCAACCACAGGCGGAGGCGGAACATCCTCGCCGCTGGGGGGCGCGTCTTTGACCGCTTTCCCCGAACCACAGGCCGCCAGCAATGACAAAACCGCTATTATACCGATTATTTGTCTTTTCATACAATAAGTGTATACAATTTTATTGTTTCAGTCAAATAAAACTCCTGCAAAATTTACAAGCCCGTCACAGAGCGGACCCTACTTGACCGGTAAATTCTCTCGAATTATATCCCGGCAGGGGGCCGCCAGCGGCCGGGCTGTATTCAGCATATAGCAGGTCAAGTATAACCGCTTTGTGGCGGGGTATGTACCCTACTTGACCGGAGCGCGGGAGGCATAATAAGGTTATAATATGCTGAAAGCGGCATTTCCCGGTTCTTTTGATCCGCCAACATTGGGGCATCTCA
>JAIRUN010000074.1 GCA_031254365.1 Treponema sp.
GTCGGCGGCACGAAAATCCCAGTATTGAATTTCGGCGGTTAAACGGTCTTTGACCGCTTTTGCGGTTTTTTCAATAAGTTTTATTTTGCGTTCCCGTACTGCAGTTACATGGGCAGGAATAATTCGCGAAACAGCGTATCCAATAGCAATATCTTCGACATTTGTTTGCAACCATTTTTGGCTGTTCAAAAATGAACGGATTAATTTTTGTTCATCTTCCGTGGCGGTCCTATAGTCCAAGTATGGCGCGTAACCTGCATTTGCCGTTGATCCGTCCTCTTTTATTTCAACAAAATGAATATGTTTTGATATAACGCGCTTATTGCCGCTGGGGAGGATTGCTCCGTCTTGAACTGAATCTTCAACATAAAAAAGCAGACGGGCATCATAGCCATAATCGTTGTCATCAACGAGAATACTGCCGTGTTTTAGTGCATCGCTACCCCGCTCGCGTATCAGATCAATTGTCGCCTCCAGCAAGGGATGGCCGGGAACAATAAGTGCTGCCGGAACAAGGCCCGGTATATTTTTATAGGGCTTGTCAAAACAAATCCTTTCATACCGGGTTAGAACCGGTTCGCCAAAACCTATCTGCATATCTCGATTACGGACTGCAAAGGGTACGGTATTTATTTCGTAGCGTCCGTTTTCGCGGGCACGAATTTTTCCACCTACATTGGTGAATGCTTCAATAAAGAATTCCTCAATAAAATGAGGCTGGAGTTTATGGGCCTCCATGCGCTCCATGTCTTCACGGATTTTCATAACTTGATGAACATCCATTGTGTCTTCTGTTAAGGCATATTCGTCTATCAATTTTCTAAGTTTTTCTGTATCAAGAGAATTATCGACTACCTGATAAAGCCGGGCCCGCACATCATCCTTTTCGTTATAGCGGATTGCTTCGATTAAAAGTTCCCGAAGGGATCGGTTTTCAAATGTTAGCTTGCCAAGTATATCAAACACTTTGCCTTTAAGGGCTTCGCGCTCTTGTTCCAGTTTTTCAAAAAGGCGTTGAAAAACCATTCCCTCACGGGTTTCCTTGGCAACGAGATTCCACAAATGGCAAACTTCGGTCTGACCGATACGGTGGATTCTGCCGAACCGCTGCTCAAGGCGGTTGGGGTTCCAAGGCAGGTCGTAGTTCACCATTAAATGCGCCCGCTGTAAGTTTATACCTTCACCTGCAGCATCGGTAGCAATAAGAATACGCACTTCTTTATCTTGCCTGAATAGTTCCTCAACTTTTCGCCGTTCATCCCGGAGCATACTGCCGTGTATGGTAACAACAGCCGCTTCGTTTCCCAGAAGGGAACGAATTTTATCGGTAAGATAACGAAGCGTGTCGCGATGCTCTGTAAAAATGATGAGTTTTTCCCGTAACCTATCGGAACTAAACATTTTACCGTCATCTTGTAAAAGGCGGGACAGTTCTTTCCACTTGCGATCTTCGCCGCTGGTGCGTGCAATGTTTGCCATGCTTTCTAGGTGTTTTAAAGTAGTTATCTCTGCTTCAAGTTCAGCGATGGTTGAAGCGGCGGATGCTTGATCGGCAACTTGTTCTTCGGTTTCCTCTGCTTCACCTGACGGAAAATCATCCTCATCATAATCATCAATATTTGCAAGGCTGTACTCTGCGGCGCGTTTGCCAAGACGTTCTTCGGCAAGTCGGTTTTCAAGCCGTTCCCGGCGGCGTTTAAGGGATTGGTAAATGGCTTCAGGCGAAGAAGCAAGGCGGCGCTGCAAAACAGTAAGAGCGAAACCGATGGTGACCTTGCGTTCATTATTGAGCTTGTCTGCACGGTTAAACTCTTGCTGGACATAATCTGTAACAGCCGTATAAAGTTCTGCCTCCATAGGTGACAGATCATAGTTAACGGTATAGGCAAAACGCTCAGGGAAGAGCGGTGTCCCGTCAAATTTTAGAAGGTCTTCTTTGACAAGGCGGCGCATAACGTCGCTTACATCAACCGCCTGATTTCCGCTTCGAACTACACCCTCAAAGCGATCTGGATCGATAAGGGACATAAAAAGCTGAAAATCTTCTTCCTTTCCGTTATGAGGCGTCGCGGTCAGCAAAAGGAAATGCCTGGCAATGGAAGACAGCAGCTTGCCCAAAAGAAAACGTTTTGTATATTTGGCTTCCCCCCCCCAGACCGTTGCCGACATCTTGTGGGCTTCATCGCATACAATAAAATCCCAATCGGTAACCCGCAGTTTTTCCTGTATTTCTTCACTGCGGGAAAGTTTGTCCAGACGCACAATGCAGAAGTTTATTTCGGTAAATATATTACCAGTTGCCGCCGACTCAATTCTGTCATTGGTGAGTATCTCAAAACGGAGATGGAACTTACGGAAAAGTTCGTCCTGCCATTGTTCCGCCAGATTTCCCGGCGAGACTATCATACAGCGTTTCAGGTCGCCCCGGACAATAAGCTCTTTTAAAAAGAGACCTGTCATTATTGTTTTACCGGCGCCGGGATCATCCGCGAGAATATATCGGAGCGGCAGACGGGGAAGCATTTCCTGATAAACCGCCGAAATCTGGTGAGGCAGAGGCTCTATCTCCGAGGTGTGTACCGCGAGGTATGGGTCAAAAATATGGGCCAAATTGATACGATATGCTTCCGAAACCAACCTGAACTGACCGGCATCAGCGTCAAAACTCCAGGGCAGGCTCCCGTCTATGACCTCTATACGGACTTCATCTTCCCGATAAAGAAGCTGGCTGGCAAGTTGGCCCTTGGAATCCTTAAAAGTGATTTCCAGTACAGCGTTACCGTACCATTTAACGGCAACAACAGTGACCGTTTCCCGGCCTGCTATACCTGAGATAATGCTACCAGTGGTAATTTCCTCAAGCCGGGCCATTATT
>JAIRUN010000146.1 GCA_031254365.1 Treponema sp.
AATATGTTCAATACCGTATTTTTGCGCCACCAGTTTTGCCCGAAAACTCTTCCCCGTGCCGCTTTCCCCAGTGAGCGCGAAGACTTTTATTCTTTTCAGGGCAAACAGGAAATCAAAAAACATTTGTTTTATTATAAGGGGGAGCAGAAAGAAGGACAAGCGGATGTTTATCAGGGAAAATGCTTTTGCCCTGGTTCATTTTTGCAGTTTGATAGCTTGACATAAACCGGCGTAAATACTAGCATAATGAAGCTAAGGGAACCGATGATTGCGATCTGAATGTCGACATCATGTTAATCAGCGGTTGCTCAGTTTTGCGGCCTTGGTGGAACTGGTAGACACGCCAGCTTGAGGTGCTGGTGCCGAGAGGCATGGAAGTTCAAGTCTTCTAGGCCGCAAACACGTTATCCTTATATAATATATAAATATCGTAACAAGCCGTTTGGAGGGTATCATGTCTACAATGTTAAAAGGGCGGTCTCTGCTCACCTGGCTGGATTACACAGTACCGGAAATCAGCGCTCTTTTGGATTTAGCCAAACAGGTCAAGGCCGAAAGAAAAAGCGGTGCGGTTTTTCAGCGCTTTGCCGGCAAAACCCTTGCCATGCTTTTTGAAAAACGTTCTACCCGGACACGGTGCGCCTTTGAGACATCCTTTGGCGAGGAAGGCGGCTATCCGGTGTTTCTCTCCACCGCGGACATTCAACTGGGATCAAAGGAATCGCTTGAGGATACGGCGCGGGTATTGGGCCGTATGTTCAGCGCGATTCAGTTCCGGGGCTTCAAACAGGAGACTGTAGAGACTCTGGCGAAATATTCGGGCATACCGGTATATAACGGCCTTACCGATGAATTCCATCCCACGCAAGCGCTGGCGGATGTTATGACTCTGGAAGAAAACTGCGGCCTGGCGCAGGGAAAGAGTCTGTGTTATGTGGGAGACGGGCGGAACAATGTGGCGCGTTCCCTCATGGTGATCAGCGCCAAGCTGGGGCTGCACTTTACGGTAATTTGCCCGCCGGAACTGAAACCCGATTCTGTTATATGGGAGCGATGCGCGCCATTGGCCGCGGCTTCCGGCGCAAAGATTGCCGTTACTGACGATATTGCCGCGGTTGCGGGCGCGGATGCGCTCTACACCGATGTATGGGCTTCTATGGGCGAAGAAGATAAACAGGCGGAACGCAGGCGGCTTCTTTTTCCGTATCAGGTGAATCAGGCGTTAATGGATAAAACCGGGCGAAAGGACAGCATTTTTCTCCACTGCCTGCCCGCGGTCAAGGGCGAAGAAGTTACCGCCGAAGTGATTGACGGCCCGCAGAGCCGCGCATGGGATCAGGCGGAAAACCGCAAGCATACGATCAAGGCGATAATGCTGGCTACTTTGTTATAAATTATAACACGCTTTGTAAAAATTGCCGGGTACGCTCATTTGCCGGATTACTGAACATGACATCGGGCGTACCGGTTTCGAGGATTATTCCTTCATACATGAAGACCACCTTGTCGGCTACCTCGCGGGCAAAGCCCATTTCGTGGCTGACAACCAGCATGGTCATTCCCGCGGCGGCAAGCTGCTTCATAACCGCCAGTACTTCGCCCACGAGTTCCGGGTCAAGAGCGGAAGTTGGTTCGTCAAAGAGCATGATCCTCGGTTCCATTGCAAGGGCGCGGGCAATGGCAACCCGCTGCTGCTGGCCGCCTGAAAGCTGGGCAGGGAACACATCGATTTTGTCCCCCAGGCCGACCCGTTCAAGTATCTGCATTGATTTTTCCAGCGCTTCCTCATACGGGAATTTGCGGACATGAATCGGGGCAAGCATTACGTTTTCAAGGGCCGTCTTGTGGGGAAAGAGATTGAAGCGCTGAAACACCATGCCCACTTCAAGCAGGGTCTTGCTGCGCTCATCGGCGTGCATTTTGATTTTATTCACCCCGTTATGGCAGTCAAAAAGGAGTTTGTCTTCGATATATATCTGGCCTTCGTCAATGGTTTCCAGTCGGTTCAGAGTACGGAGGTACGTTGATTTACCCGCGCCGGACGGCCCGATAATGCAGACAACTTCCTTTTGTTCAACGGTAAGGCTTATACCTTTCAGTACATCAAGGGGCCCCCTGCCGTTGCTGCCATGAAAGGTTTTGTGTACCCCGACCGTTTTTACCATTGACATCGTTTTAATTCCTGTTTACTCATATACCGAATATTTCTTTTCCAGCTTGTGAAAGACAAATGAGAAAATCCAGGTGATGATGAGATAGAGTATCATCGCCGGTATATACACAAGCGCGGAACGGGTGGAACCTTCAATGTTCCTTGTGGCCTTGGTAATGTCAACTAACGCAATCATCGACACCAGCGAGGCGTCTTTCAACATCATGATAAATTCGTTGCCAACAGGCGGGATGAGCCGCCTGATCGACTGAGGGATGATCACCAGCCGGAATGTCTGCGCGTACGATAAGCCCAGCGCACGGGACGCTTCAAACTGGCCCTTGTCGATGCTTTGAATTGCCGCACGGATGATCTCCGCGCAGTAAGCCGCGCAATTCAAACTGTAGGCGATAAAGGCGTAGATAAAACGGTCAACTTCGGCGGATCCTGTCTGAATTAAAAAGGCCCGCGATATCATTGGCAGCGCATAATAAATAAAGTAGAGCTGCATTAACAGGGGCGTACCCCGGAAAAAGAAAATATATGCGCTGCACGTCTTGTTGATGATGACATTCTTCGACATTTTCCCCAAGGCGATAAAGAGACTCATCACCAGCCCCGCAGAAACCGCAAGGACTGTTAAAGATATAGTGATTCGCGCACCCATTAACAGGGTGGGAATCCATGAAATCATCCTGAGGATAGTCGTCTGGAAATCAGCCAATCCTTTACCTTACTTCCGCGCTCTTGATACCAGATCCATGCCAAAAATATTGTTGGAAATTCTCAACATGGTTCCATTGGCAAACAGTTCATCCAGCGCTTTGTCAATGGCCTGGGTAAGTTCGTCATTGCCTTTTTTCATACAGATTCCGAATTGCTCGTCCTCGGTACTGGTCCATACCATTTCAAAGGGACTGTTCGCCGGGGCGATATAGTCGTAAGCCACCAGAAGATCAGTCACGATCACGTCCACGCGGCCCAGTTGAAGCTCGTCAAAGCAGTACATTACCTTTTCATATCTGCGGGGTGTGTACTTCAGGCCTTTGGCGGCAAGTTCTTCCATGTAAAAATCGGATGTGGTTTCCGACTGAAAGGCCACATCAAGCCCGGTACATTCCTCAGGGGTTCGGGCGGTAATTTTTGAGTTCTTGAGCAACACCATAGCCAGGGTATTCGATACATAGGGTTTGCTGAAGTTATGCGCCGCAAGCCGTACCGGATTGATCGTTACCGATGACATTATGCAGTCATATTTGCTCGTGTTAACCCCGGCGAAAATTCCGTCCCAGGCAGTGTCAACAAACTCCGCCTTAAGGCCCATCTGGGCAGCGATAGCATTGCCCATCTCCACGTCAAAGCCGATAGGGTTGCCGTTGGAATCGAAATACTCCATCGGCGGATACCCAATCTCCATGCCTATTGATAAAACTCCCGGTTTAATGGTCATACCGCCGGATTTTTTTGAGCATCCCGTACAGAGAATGCTGCCTGCTGCCAGAATAGCAAGAACCGCTACCACTGCCTTTTTCATAGTTTCCTCCAGAAAAAAATTTGTGAACCAGTTTCAACTATGGGTATTTTATACAAATCGAGATTTTTTGTCTATTGATATGATACACTATAAAAGTGGAAAAGCAGGAAACCGCAATAGCTCTGTGTGCAACGGGGGCTGAAAAAGCCGTGTCAAATGAACTACGGAAGCTGGGGCTTACGGTTGCTGATTCCGGTTTTGGCAGGGTGCGGTTTCGCTCGGATGTAGCGGGGCTGTACCGCTCGCTCATGGGGCTGCGGGCCGCTGACCGGGTGCTGCTGGAGGCGGGTTTTTTTCCTGCCGCTGACTTTGACGCGCTGTTTGAAGGGACGAGCGCCGTTCCCTGGGAGCGGCTGGTTCCGGCGCAGATGGGGCTTCGTGTTGTCAAGGTTCGTACCAACCGCTCGCAGTTGCAGGCTGAAACCAGTATACAGGCGGTGGTTCACAAGGCGGCGGCCCAGCGGCTCTGCTCGCAGTACAGGCAGGAGCGGCTTCCTGAAGATGGAACTGCCGCGGAAGTAAGGGTCTATATCGAAAAGGATACGGTTTCCCTGCTGCTGGATTTGAGCGGAGAGCCGCTGTTCAAACGGGGCTACCGGAGCGAAGGCGGTGTTGCCCCGCTGCGGGAAACCACTGCGGCGGCGCTGCTGCTGCTTTCAGGCTGGAAGCGGAAGTTTCCGTTATACGATCCCTTCTGCGGTTCGGGGACAATTTTAATTGAGGCGCTGATGTACGCATGGGACATGGCTCCGGGGCTGGGCAGACGTTTTGCGCTGGAAAATCTGCTCATCGCCGATTCAAAAACCGAAGCGGTGGTGCGGGAAGAATTCCGCAGCAAGGTGAATTTTGACCGGATCATCAGAATTGCCGGCAGCGATGAAGATGGCCGGGCGGTTTCCATCGCACAGTCCAACATGGAGCGGGCGCTGGATGTGGCGGAAGGAAAAACGCCGCTCAGGGGAATTCGCCTTGCAAGGCAAGGCGGCCCTGCAGAGCAAGGGGGGCTGGCGCTGCCTGAGCTAAAGGTTCTGCCGTTCAGCGCGGCGAAATCCTTTGCGGAGGACGCGGGGTTTATCGTTACCAATCCCCCCTACGGCAAGCGGCTGGGGGATCAGGCGGAAGCGGAACGGACATACGGAGAAATGGTTTCGTTATGCGATACTTTTCCCGGCTGGAAACTTGCGGTAATTACCGACCATCAGGGTTTCGAGTCATTTTTTGGCAGGAAGGCGGATTCATGCCGGGAAATAAGCAACGGCGCGATACCTTCATACTTTTTTCAGTATGACGCGCTGCGTAAAAAATAGCGACAGGAGCGGATATGGCTATTGTTGTTGAACATGAGAAACGGCGGAAGGAAATTCTCGAAAAAGCGCTTGCTGTTTTTATGGATGAGGGTTTTGAAAACGCCACTCTCCAGAAAATTGCCGATCGCTGCGGCATTACGCGGACTATCCTGTATCATTATTTCAGGAATAAAAAAGAAATTTTTAATTACAGTATCAAACTCCTGCTCCTGAAAGCCGACGAGGGCATACAGCGGATACGCGCTGATTCTTCTCTGAACAATGTTGAGAAGATCACCTGTGTTATGCTGGATATTTTACGGCATCTGGAAGAAAACCGTCAGTTGCTTTCGGTGATTCTTGATTATCTTCTGCACATTTCAAAAAACAATACCGATCCCGAATCGCGGGTACGCCGCCGCACCCTGAAGCTGCGGCACATTCTCGCTTCCATGGTGATTGAAGGGGTCAAAAGCGGCGAGCTTGCGCCGGTTAATATAAAAACAGTTGATGACTTTCTGTATAGTTTCATCGAGGCCGCCATATTCCGGCTGGTGGTACTCAAGCGGGAAACTGTCGGCGAACTGCGTGAAACAGTGACTCTTGCGGTAAAACAGTTTGCCGCAGCCAGAACGAATAAGCCGTGAATTGCCTTTTACCGCATAGTCCATCTGTTGTTGCTGAAAACATATGTCCCGCTTTTTTTCCCATTGGTGTTATAGAAATTATCGAAGCTCTTGTTGAATGAGGCAAGCCGTCCCAGTGTTACATTACCGCCAATGGTAACGCTTGTCAGTTGATTGCTGAGAAATGCGCCATCGCCAATGGCAGTAACGTCATTGCCAATGGTAACGCTTGTCAGTTGATTGGAGGCAAATGCCATTGAGCCTATGGTAGTAACGCCGTTAGGTATGGTGACGTTTGCCAGTTGATTGTTGGCGAAGGTTCCAGAACCGATATAAGTAAGCCCGGCGGATATGGTAACGCTGGTCAGCCGGTTGTTGTAAAAAGCCCACTCGCCGATAGAAGTAACGCTGTCAGGTATGACAACAGACCTTAGCTGGTTTACGGCAAAAGCCATTGAGCCTATGGAAGTAACACCGTCAGGTATGACAACAGAGGTCAGTCCTACATTCTTGAACACGCTGTTTCCGATAGCCGTTACCCGCCTGCCTCCGGCATAGGCCGGAATGACAACCGAGCTAACCCGGACTTCGTAGTCCGTGACGGTTCCGCTTTCATCGGTCTTAAAGGCTATTTCGTTTTGTGCAAAGACCGCTGTGCATAGAACCGTACAAAGTACCAGTACTTTTACGCCTTTTTTCATTTCTTAACTCCATCTCATGCGATTAAAACATCCCGCTCAATGATTTTGAAAACATTTGAAGGGCATTTCTCCTCGCAGGTTCCGTTACGCAGTCGCCAAAACCCAGACAGCCCCATGTGCAGAGTTTGGTTCCGCCGGTGGCGACTTTTGCCCCGCGGCACGTTTCAATACCGGTATAAGTTCCCTTGAGGGGTGTGTGCATTGACGAGCCTTGGCAGGCCAGTACCGCAACGGATTGTACCACTTCGCCGCCGGAAACGCTGGTTATGGCGGCGA
>JAIRUN010000051.1 GCA_031254365.1 Treponema sp.
ATAAATAAACAGGAATGTCCCGTTGGTTTTTCCGGTCCATGTAACCAGAACGCACAATAAGCCGTAAAAGATCATAAGTATTAAAGCCGGAATGTACTGCCGTAATTTTGTCCGGGCCAATATAAATGATGCTATGCAAGCGAGAATCATACCGAAACAGACAAGCGCGGTAGAATACCGGCCAAGGCTGAAATTGGACACCGTAAACGCGGTAAGGAGGCTAATGCCAGAGAGTATAATAAAGTTCATCAATACATACCGAATCAGGTAATCGGACATACCGAATTCTTTTTGTTCTGCATATTTTCCAGATGTGCCGATATTGATGAAGAATTGTAACAATATATTTTTAGTTAACTTCACGGCTTGTCTCCCTTTGCAAGCAGGCGGTTAATCATCTTTAACGCCAAATAATCAGCGATACCCTTGAGCGCCCTGCATAAAATTCGCGGGATTTTTGCCCATCTTCGCCATTTTTTTCATCATGCCGCGCATCTTCTCGAATTTTTTGAGCAGGCGGGCAACTTCGGCAACCGAAGTGCCTGAACCGCGGGCAACGCGGCCGCGGCGGCTGGGACCGATGATTAAATGATTGGCCCGCTCTTTGCGGGTCATGGAAGACAGTATCGCTTCCTGCCGCTTCAAATCCGCTTTATCAATATCTTCCTCGCTGATCTGTCCCTGCATACCGGGGATCATTTCCAGCATTGATTGCAGCGAGCCCATTTTCTTTACCGCCCGCAGCTGATCCAGCCAGTCCTCCAGCGTAAAGTTTTCCTTCTCCATTTTTTTCTGGAGTTCAATGGCCGCTTTTTGATCGATTACTTCCTGCGCCTTCTCAACAAGGGTCACTACATCGCCCATGCCGAGGATGCGGCCCGCCATTCGTTCAGGATAGAAAGGCTCAAAATCTTCGCTCTTTTCGCCGGTTCCCACGAATTTGAGGGGCTTGCCGGTGATCGTTTTAAGGGAGAGCGCCGCGCCGCCGCGGGTATCGGAATCGAATTTGGTAAGGACAACTCCTGTTAGGCCGATTTTTTCGTCAAAGGTTTTGGCGATGTCAACCGCTGACTGGCCGGTCATGGCATCGGCGACAAGGAGCATTTCATCCGGTTTGGCGGCTTCTTTCAGCCGGGAGAGTTCCGCCATCATGGGTTCGTCAATTTGCAGACGGCCTGTGGTGTCGATGATCAGGGTGTCAATCAGATTTTGTTTTGCCCAGGAAAGGGCGTTTTGGTACACCGTGACGCTGTTCTGAGCGCCGTCTTCTTTGTGAACCGGTATGCCAATTTGATTACCCAATACCGCGAGCTGTTCCATTGCGGCGGGGCGCACAAGGTCGCAGGCAACGAGCAGGGGCTTGCGGCCTTCTTTTTTAAGACGCAGGGCGAGTTTCGCGGAACTGGTGGTTTTACCTGAACCTTGCAGACCAAGCATCAGCACCGTGGAAATGACATCCGGCCCCCGCAGCTTCAGATTCTGCGCTGAGGGATCAGTGTCGCCCAGAAACGAAACCAGCCTGTCATGGACGATTTTGATAAACTGCTGGCCGGGATCAACCGAGCGCAGAACTTTTTCGCCCTTTGCCTCTTCAATAGTAGAATTGACAAAGCGGCGCACTACCCGCAGGTTTACGTCCGCTTCAAGCAGGGCCATCTTGATTGCGTCTACCGCGTCTTCAATATTTTTTTCGCTGATAGTTGATTTGCCCGTAACAAAGCGCAGGGCATCAGTTACTTTTTGTGTTAATTTATCAAACATTGTTTCACCCTATCACAATCATAGTTCATTGAGAAGATTTTGCAGAAAAACAAGCGGCTCAATTTCCCGGTTTAGAATCTGATACAGCCCGGTTGAAATGGGCATTTTGAGCCGCAGCTTTTCCGCCAGCGTTCTGACGTGCTTTGCGGCGGCAATGCCTTCGGGAAGATAAGCGAGCTCGTGTATCCGGTTCAACAGATCATCAAGGTCTGTAAAAGGCTCCAGTATTTTTTTCTCGATAATGTCGTTGCCAAAACGGCGGTTCCTTCCAAAGATCGAGCGGCAGGTAACATCAAGGTCGCCAATCCCCGCAATGGATGTAAAAGTCTCAGGATGAGTCGCCCCCATTGCCACACCCAGAATTTGAATCTCGTTCAGCCCCGCGGCAAGCAGCAGAGATTCAGTGCCATCGCCGAGTATTCCGGCAGTATCATGCTTCTTGATTGCTTCCAGTATACCAAAGGCAATGGCAATAACATTTTTCGCAGCGGCGGCAACCTGCACGCCCCGGACATCAAAAGATGAAAATACCAATAAGCCGGTGCTTTTTAATAAATCACGGAAGCGGATTGAATTTTTGGCGTTCTCGCTGGCGGTAATAAGGCCGGTAACTTTACCACGGGCAACTTCCTCGCCGTGACTTGGGCCGGAAATATACACCAGCGATTGCCGGTAAAAACCGGGCAGAAAGTCCTCCAGCGTTTCCAGAATCAGCCGGGGGCCTTTGGGTGTGGGCAGAAAGCCTTTGGTCAGCACCGCAATGGCGGTTTCCCCCTCACGGATTGAAGGAATATTCAGTATTTTTTTAACGGTTTCCAGCAGGTACAGCGAAGGAATCGCCAGAATCAAAAATTCCCGCCCATTAGCAGCCTCTTCGATGTCAGTTGTCGCGTATACATTTTCCGGCAGTGCCACATCCGGCAAAAAACGGGAATTACGATGCCGCGCATTGATATCTTCGGCGGTTTCAGGCTCCAAAGCCCAGAGCATAACCGCCTTTCCCTTATCGGCAATAACTTTGGCTACCGCCGTTCCCCAGGCCCCAGCGCCCAGAATCGCTGTCTTAATCTCCATACCCCATTATGCGGTATCTTTATCAAATGCTCAACTGTCAAAAAAGCGGGGAATTGTGAGAGGCTAGTGTAGTGCGCTTTTGTCTGTTACCATTCCTGTTATCAGTGTATTGGGGGAAACCAACGCCTTACAACGCTCTCCATGCGTGAAAGCCGCCCTTTTTCCCCATTGGGGCCTCTTTTTACCCCCTTTTTACGCTCTTTTTACTTTATATTGTACATTTTTACTCATTTGTGGTATAATTTTATAGTTTCATTCGTAAAAAAAGGTGGAAGATGCTGATATCAGGAATCAAAACAGGGGCGGAATTTGCCTCTGGCAAGGCCCTTGCCTTTGCCGTCTTCATCCTGCTGGCTGTAGTAAGCTCCTGCTCCCAGGCCGCTGTTGGGACTGAAACCAGCGGTGCTGGAGGCGCTGTAGCGCCCAACCCCTTTGCTTCGTACCGGAACATTCCCGGCGTAACAGCAGAGGAAATCGCTGCCATTGAAGCGCTTCAGGAGCAAACCGGTGTCTTTATTTTCGGAACAACTCCCAACTCCGAATCCTATACCGGCGATGACGGGGAAGTACACGGTTTTACATCCCTGTTGTGCGAATGGATGTCGGATATGTTTGGCATAAGGTTCCGGCCGGTGATATACACATGGGGCGATTTGGTACACGGGCTTGA
>JAIRUN010000073.1 GCA_031254365.1 Treponema sp.
AGATACCCAGCCATAAGCATAAGGTATTGAAAAATATCCTGATAAAGCTAAATTGCGCTGGGACTGGAGCCGGAATCTGGCCCCCGCGTTTTTGGCTTCGTTGGTATAGGAACCGTTCAAACGGAACCGGTAACCGTTCGATTCTGAATCGACGCCAAAGGCTTTCAGTATGGGATCATCGTCTTCTCTGTCGCTGCTCACAATCCCGATGCCGCTGTTTAGATAGCCGTCAAATTTGAGTTCCTGTGCC
This sequence comes from Treponema sp., assembly GCA_031254365.1. GTDB lineage: Bacteria > Spirochaetota > Spirochaetia > Treponematales > Breznakiellaceae > WQXQ01. The sequence goes on from JAIRUN010000073.1 coordinate 251, forward strand.
CACAGGCCGCTAACCGCAATCGTTAGCAGTAATACCACCGTAAATCCAAAAATCTTTCTCATAACGTTCTCCTTGTGTCTTTGGGTTGCAGAACAACCCGTGTTTTTCAATTGTCAAAGGGAAGTAACCAACGGTTACATAAGTCCCTTTTCCCTAATATCCTGTTTTGCCGAAACAATGCAAGCAGCTTCATTGATTTCTAACAAACAGAATGAATAATTAACATATTTAACAATGCAGGCATTTTCGCTATACTGTTTATTATGAATATTTTGATCGTAGGCGGCGCAGGTTATATCGGCAGCCATGTCACACGGGAATTGCTGGATCGGGGCTGCCATTGTACGGTGTATGACAATCTTTCCAGCGGACAGCGGGAAAATCTATTCCCTGAGGCGGAATTTATTCATGGGGATATTCACGATTACCCAGGTCTGATACAGGCGATGAAAGGCGGCTTTGACGCGCTGATACATCTTGCCGCTTCCAAGGCAGCCGGGGAATCCATGCTGAAACCGGAAAAATATTCCCGCAACAATATCTGCGGGACCCTGAATATTCTCAACGCGGCTTCTGAGACGGGAATCAAAAATATTGTATTTTCTTCCAGCGCCGCGGTTTACGGTGAACCGGAATATCTTCCCATTGATGAAAAACACCCAACCATGCCGGAAAATTATTACGGTTTTACCAAGCTGGAAATTGAGCGTTTCCTGGGCTGGTATGAAAAACTCCGTGGCATCCGTTACGCCAGCCTGCGCTACTTTAACGCCGCGGGTTATGATGTGAAGGGCTGGATAAAGGGGCTGGAACAGAATCCCGCCAATCTGCTGCCGGTGATTATGGAAGCTGCCTGCGGCATGAGGCAGGAACTTCAGGTTTTCGGGAATGATTACGACACGCCGGACGGAACCTGCATTCGGGATTATATTCATGTCAGCGACCTGGCTGCCGGTCATGCTGCCGCGCTGGACTACATCAACAAAAGCGGCAAAAGCCTTATTGTGAATCTGGGCAGCGAGACAGGCAGTTCCGTAACAGAAGTATTGGAAACTGCCCGGCGTATAACCGGACAGCCCATTCCCGCGAAAATTGTTGGCAGGCGGCCCGGCGATCCGGCAAAACTCACCGCATCTTCCGCCTATGCCCGTGAGGTTCTCGGCTGGAAAACCCAATATTCAAGTTTAGAAACGCTGATACAAACAAGCTGGGAAGCGTACAAGGCGAATCAGAAGTGAAAGAGAAAATTTTTTCGTGGCTTGATAATTCACTTTCCCTTGCGATGGAGCTTGAAACCGAATTGACCTGCCGACCTGCTGTTTCTCCTGATTCAGGGGGCGAGGGCGAACTGGACAAATGCCTTTTCCTTGAAAGCTGGCTCAAGGCGCAGGGCATTACCCGGCTGGAACGTTATGACGCTCCTGATGAGCGGGCCAAAGGCGGAGTGCGGCCCAATCTCATCGCCACTATAGGGGGGATCGGGGAAGAAAGAGGCGGCGCTTCCAGTGGCGGATGTCTCTGGATCATAAGCCACATTGATGTTGTTCCTCCAGGAGAACTTTCTCTGTGGAACAGTGATCCCTGGACAGCGATCTATACTGATGACGGCCTGCCGGGAAAGCGGATCATCGGGCGCGGCGTGGAGGACAATCAGCAGGGGCTGACATCTTCGGCGCTGGCGGCTCTGGCTTTTGTTAAACAGGGCCTTGCGCCGGGGCGGACAGTGAAGCTGCTGTTTGCCGCTGATGAAGAAATGGGCAGCGCTTACGGTATTGGCTATTTGCTCAAAGACCACGGCCATTTGTTTCAGAAAAATGATGTTGCGCTTATCCCTGACGCAGGTGATACAAAGGGAGAGTGCGTTGAAATCGCTGAAAAAAATTTGCTGTGGCTGCGTTTTGTTACACACGGACTACAGGCCCACGGTTCCAGACCGGATCAGGGGGCCAATGCCCACCTTGCCGGAGCGGATTTGGCGGTGCGGCTCCACTACGGGCTTTCTGAAAAATTCGGCGATCACGATCCCCTGTTTGAGCCTGACTACTCAACGTTTCAGCCTACAAAAAAAGAAGCCAATGTTCCCAATATCAACACAATCCCCGGCGAGGATGTATTTTGCATGGATATGCGAATTCTTCCCCGCTACACAATACAATCCGTGTTAGGCGAAATTGACCGGATTAAGGGGGAAGTTGCCGCCGCGCACAAGGTTACGATTGAATATAGCGTTGTCCAGTCAAGCGAATCTCCGGCCACCGCCGCGGATGCCCCGCTGGTGCAATCTCTTTCAGCGGCGATCAGTGAAGTATACGGGGTACGGCCCCGGCCCATTGGCATTGGCGGCGGCACTGTGGCGGCATATCTGCGCCGCACGGGGATAGACAGCGCGGTCTGGGCGCGGCTGAGTGACAGCGCCCATCAGCCCAATGAATTTGCCCTGCTGGAAAATATTTTAGGTGACGCGAAAGTAATGGCGCTGTTGATGCTTG
>JAIRUN010000120.1 GCA_031254365.1 Treponema sp.
GCTCATGTTTGCCAGCGCCGCCGCGCGGAAGGAAACCGGCGGAGGAGGGGGAAGATCGCCTGCTACGGGGCCGCTGAGCAAAGCCGCGCCTATAATCAGCGGAGAAAAAAGATGCGTTATTTCAGCGTCCACAACTGAAAAAAGCGGGGCGGGAATCTCAATGTTCAGAACCGGCCCCAGTATGGCTGTTTCAGTGCTGCCGGGAAAAGCCGCTGTTACCGGAGGGCCTGTCCTTATTTTCCCGTCATTTGAACATTTAAGGATTTGTTCCCGCAGGGCATGGCCAAGGCGCTTGAGTTCCCCTTCGCCCAAATGCCGTTTGAGAGTCGCCAACGGCGATACCCAGGGGAATGACCATGCGCCTTCAATACCAGCCGCGAACAGAGCAGCGCTCCATGTGCGCAGGGGCAGCCGTGCGTCAGGGTGGGGAACGAGAACGAGGAGTCTGAGCGTATCAATTTTATCAGTTTCCAAAGTCGCCATACCATGCTATTATAGTACGAGGGGAACTATTATGAAATATAAGACAAAACTGCTGGTTGATCGTTTTGCCGGGATTCTTTCCCAATGGCCCGGTGTTGAATGTATAAGCCTTAATGAAGCGGCTCTGCCGGATATTCTGGATCCGTACTATGCGCTGATTATGGATGTATTCTGCTCAGGCCCCATTCCCGATGAGGAGGAACGCTGCCGTGTCTATGGCGATGATGTGGCGGCATTTGAGAGTTCCGGCCAAAGTGAAAAAGACCGGTTTCTCATCGGCGATATTCCGGTACGGCTGGAATATAAATTCACCGGCAAAGTAGAGGAACTCGTGTCCATTGTGGATACCAAACAGGAGTCGCTGTGGCTTATCAAGGATTCGGGAACCTATGGTTTTTACCGGCTGGTCAACGGGGAGATTGTTTTTTCGCGGAATAACTGGATATATGAAATACGGAAGCGGCTTGAAAATCCTGGCGACAAATTCTGGGAGCATACGCGTGGCGCGGCGCAGTCTAAAATGGAACACTTTCTTTCCGATTTGGGAGCGGCGTTTTTTCAGGGAGATGATTTCCATTACCTGATTGCTTCCGCCGGATTTATCAAATCAGCCTGCCTGACCCTGTTCTGCGTGAACCGGCGCTTTGAGCCTTCACACCGGGCATATTACAATCAGGTGTTGGAGCTGCCCATACTGCCCGAAGCCTTTTCCGCTGAATTTAAAAATTTTCTCAGCAATGGGCCTGAGATGACAATGGAACGCAGATTCAAAATGGCAAAGCTGATGGCTATAAGCATTGTAACGCTGGAATGAAAACCGTATTGACGCAATTTTTTTTACAACAAAGAATGAACGGTTTTTTTCTGCGGCTTTCATTTTTGGTATTGGTTGTTTTATTTCTCTCCTGCGGCGTACAGCCCCGCGCGGTGCTTTTTCCGGTACGGGGTACAAACGCGGCCCTGAGCGGATTAAGCCGTGAAGCCAGCGCCGGAACGCTGGATTTTTCCGCGGGTCTGAAATCCAAAGCGAAAAAACTTGAATACCGTTTTGAATCAGCTCATCTGATTTCCTCTGCCGCCTCACTGGAAATCGAATATGTTTTTAACGTTCCGCCCGCTTTAGAAATAAAAGAGCATTATCAACTGATACTGGAAGCAGGGGAACATTCCTGGGTCTTGCCCATGGATTTTTCCTTTCTGGGTATTGATCATGCGGGCGGCGTTTTTCATTACGCCATACCCATTGTTGATTCTATACCGCGGCAATTCAGCATAATGCTTGCGCCGCTGGAACCGAAAGCGAAAAGAATCAGGCTGACGAATATTGAGTTTCCTGTGTTTCAGATACGTTCTCTTGCGATTACCGAACGCTGGTTTGGCTTTTATTCCATACCGGGGAACAATGACGCAAGCGGCGCTGGGCCTGAGCATTTTTTTGCCACTCCCTTTGTGTATATGCGTGAGAATGAATTGATAATAGACCCGCCCCCGCGTTTCAGCGCAGGGGATAGCGTGCAGCAGCCTCTCCTGTCGCTTGAACTCTCAGCGGGGCGGGATGCGGCTGTTGCGGCTGGGAATATGCGCTTTGAGGCTTTGCAATATCTTCAGCGGCTGAATGTTCCTGCGGGTATTATCCCGCCCGGCGCAGGGCCCTTTGCCGCGTCAGGGGATCGAATCGCCGCGTTCCGCCTGAGCTATGCCGCGCCCTTACCCTTTCCCGCGCCAATAAGCGCTGATCCCGGCATGATTCTCGCATGGCCTGCGGAACGCTGGCGTGATCGCCGCTATGAGCTGTTTCGCTGGGAGCAATTTCCCTCGCTCCTGATCTTTGATTTTGCCGATTATAATGTTCAGGATCGCTTCCTCAAGCGGCTTGCGTTCTTCACTGAAAAGGCCGGATTCCGGGGACGGCTTGCGCATGACGCGGAGATTGCCGATCTCCACGGATGGAACGCTCACGATTACCGCGCCGCAGACCTTGCCCGCTTTTTCGAGACAGTCCGCAGCGCGGATTTTCCCCTGCTCGCCGAAGAACGGGAACTTGAGCAAATTCTGCTCAATGCCGGAATTATCCGCCGTTCCAACAGCGGCAGCATACATAGCGGCGAAGGCGGGATCATTTCAGTATCAAGGGAGTCTCCTGATTATCTTCGCGCACGTTTCATGGTTCATGAGAGCTTTCACGGTATTTTTTTCATAGATGAAGATTTTCGCGCATTCACCCAAAACCGCTGGGCTCATCTGGACGCGCAGGCAAAGCGTTTTATTGTATCGTATTTTGATTACCAGCGTTACGACATACAGGACGAATACCTTGTGGTCAATGAATTCATGGCCCATATTTTACAGCAATCGGTCTTGCAGGCGGGCGGCTACTTTGGTCAACAACTGCCCGCTATTATAGAATCTTCCCCCTGGCGGCGGACTGTGCTTCCTGAAAAGGACATTGCTTCCAGCTCATGGCCCAGCCTTGCGTCAGCCTTTACCCGCGAGGCCGAGGCCTTTTCCGCTTATGTTAACCAGCGCTGGGGTCTTGCAGCAGGAAGGGTACGGCTGGTAACGGTGAGGCTCCCCTGAACAATGCTCACTGACGCTCATTGCCACCCCTGTGACCTTGCCGAAATTTTTCCCGGCGCGGAGGATGAGCGCCGGCAGTTAGGTGTAATGTGTGCGGCCAGCGCGACTGATTTAACGGAATTCGAATTTTGCGAGCGGCTTTCCCGGCAGGCAAAAACTGACGGCACTGTTCCGCTGCTGCCATGTTTCGCTGTACATCCGCAGTTAGCCGCAATGGAACAATTGGCAACTCTTGAAACACTGGCATCTCAGGCACGCCTTGCCGCAATAGGCGAAACTGGTTTTGATTTGTTCAACGAGGCTTTCAAAAAAACTGAAACAATTCAGGATGAATTGTTTGCCGCGCATTTGGAAATCGCCCTGCGTTATGATCTGCCCCTGATACTCCATGTACGCCGGGCCATGCACAAGGTTTTTGCCCATAGCGAAACTTTGAAAAAATGCCGTGCCGTTATTTTTCATTCATGGCCGGGAACAGCAGGGGAGGGGGAGGCGCTGCTCAAGCGGGGAATAAACGCGTTTTTTTCGTTTGGTACAAGTATTATGCTTAATCATCATCAAGCCATGCGCTGCTGCGCCCTGTTCCCCGCGGATCGCCTGCTTGCCGAAACAGACGCTCCGTATCAGGCTTTGCGTGGCAGGGAGTTTTCAAGCTATGGCGATCTGCCCCGTATTCTTGAAGCGGCTGCTGCTCTGCGCCGTGAGGCCGGAACATCCGGTTCTACCACAAAGGAACTGGAAAAAATAGTTGAAGATAATTTTCGCTCTGCTTTTTCGCTGAGTGTTTA
>JAIRUN010000093.1 GCA_031254365.1 Treponema sp.
GTAGATGACATTACCCGCTATTTATGCTATACTGTTATTATAACAAGGAGACCATTATGGCAAAAAAAACCGACATTGACAAACTTCCCTGGATCGTTAAAGTTATCCTCACCCTTTTCTTTGATCCGATAGTTCAGGGCATTAACCGCATACTGCGGGGCAAAGTAATTATCGGGCTTTTGTGGATCATCACCATCGGCATCTTTGGAATTGGATGGCTTATTGATTTCATTACCGTGTTGATTTATAAAGACATCAAGTTTCTTGCGTAGATGATCTTTTACAACGAATCAAAATAGGCTGTAACAAAAACCGCCGGGGAATTCCAATAAATGGCATTTTCATTGGATGATGCCGAAGGCGTAAAGTCCAGATAGAATTTCGCCGGGGCCGTGTCAGGGGGTATGGTCATCTTGGCCGCACCGTCCGGGTGTCCTTTATTGGGCCCTCCTGACACAAGGCCCGGTACTGGATCATCAACCCCGTCAGCGTAAGAAGGCCGGTGATGGGGAAAGCGGAAAGCCCGTTTCCCAAAGCCTGTTACAAAGCTATAGCCTGTGGCGTTCATTCCCAAAAGATAATCAAGCTGGTTCTGGGCGGCGTTCCGGTATTTCATTTCTCCTGTAAGAAGGCAGGCGCAGATCATAACGATGGCGTTGTTCAGAATCGGAAGTATGCTTCCCCATCTGTAACCGTCCGCACCCAGAGCCGTATGGTAACCGCTTTTTTGGGTCAGAGTCAGGGATGAATCCGCAGCCTGAACAAACCGCTTTTGTAAGGACGCGATAAAATCCCCGTCAAGTTTATTTCGCATAACAAAGAAGCAGCACAGCGCCCCCATGCCCGCGGTATCCCGCCAGCCGAATTTTGAAACATCTACCGCGTCCGCCCGTTTTTTTAAGGCATCCAGATAGCGGGCTTCTCCGGTAACGGAATACAATTCTGCGGAAGCCCAGAAAAGTTCGTCCTCGCAGCTTGAATCCCCATAGGCCCCGGAACTGAGATTTGGCGGATTGACAAAGGGCTCAAACGCGGGGTTCGCCTCCATCCAATCCCATGCTTTTATGGCGGCCTCAAGCAGTTTGCTGGCAAAGGCAGCGTCATAGGCCCGGTAGACTCTGGAAGCCTGCGCCGCCGCTGCCGCGAATCCCGCGGTGGAACAATGAGTAACCCGAAAGAGCCATAAATCATCCGTGTCTTGTTCAGGCATAATGAATTTTGCGAAATACCTGGTGGCTACCTTGTGGTAGAGTCCCCCGTCTGCCCGCTGCATCCTGAGCATCCACTCCAGTTCATAGCGGCATTCGTTGAGAATGTCGGGAATCCCGTTGCCGCTTTCGGGGATATTAAGCTGATCCTGATAAACCGGATAAAATAATTCATAAGAATAAAGTAAGTGTGACACTGCTACTGCTGCGGGCGCGATATACCTGCCGTAATCCCCGGCATCATGCCAGCCGCCGACGCAGTCTACCACCGTATCCATGTCCAGTTCCCCATCGTTCTTAACCAGCGTGGCTTTTCCCGCATGGCAGATTCCGTGATGATAAGGGCCGGCGTATTTTTCCGGCAGCTCGCAGCCGCAGCGTTGATAATAGAAGCTCTTTACCAGCGCATTGCTCAAGGCATGATAAGGCTTTTCTTTTATCTCGATAATGACACTCTCGCCATCGGCAATAAGATAATACTTACCCGGTTCAGAGAAGGCGGAAAAATCCACGGTGCGCACCGTATCCCCTGAAGCTTCATCGTAGACTGCCGGAGAAAGAATAACATTGCAGATATTTTCGTCCGCTCCGGTTTGCGGCCGGTATGTACCAAGCATCCGCTCGTTCAGAATCATGCAATGCGCTCCCTTGCCGGTCAAGACTGCCTTTTTCGGCAGCCGGGGATCGTAGCCTGTCTGGTTATAATGAATACTCATGGCGAAACCTTCGGCTGGTTATAAACCCTTACATAATCAACGAGCATTTCGCCTTCGGTGAAGCCGGGCGGTAATGTTCCTGCCCATTCAGCTCCTTCTACACTTAACTTGATATAGTTGGGATTCTGGTTTATGCCGCAGTTCTGAAATTGCGGGCCGCCGTTAACGCGCCACAGTATTTGGCCGTCTACATAGAACACATATTCCGAAGGTGACCAGTCAAGCGCGAAAATGTGGAATTCGCCATCATAAATATCCAGCCCCGGCAGGCTGCTGTTATCCTGACCTGTACTCTGGTGATTGCTGCCATAACCATTCCAGTGCAGCGCGGCGTTATATGTACCGTTTTGATTATGTATGGATTCAATGATGTCGATTTCAGTGCCTATCACGCCATCATTGGTGATGATGTCCTGTGTTGGACTCATCAGCCAGAACGCCCCCCATGTGCCGCTTGCTTTGGGGAATTTAATTTTTGCCTCATAATAACCATAGCTGTTGTCAAATATTACAGGCCCGTTTATTTGTTTTGTACGCGAGCGTATGGCCCCTGCGCGAATCCAGTTATCCGCAAGCGCTTTTTGGGATGATTTACCCGCGCCGAGTTTTGTGTCGCGGATCATTTTAAGATGCAGCATCCCGTCGCTGATCGAAACCATATCGTCTCTCCATGAACTGCGCCCCTGCCTGTCCCATTCAGGACAAAATTCCCACTTGGTTTTATCAAGCGTGGTTCCTTCGAATTCGTCAAAGAAAATAATTTCCGGTTCCGCGTTTTCGTCTGCTGTTTTTGCGAACATGATCTTTATGACAAGGCTGTCGCCTGTCGTCTCGGCGCTTATGTTTTCTACACGGTCTGTTGGCAGGCCCTTAACATCGTCAAGAAGTATGCCGCTGAAGGTATGCCGCTTGTCCGCGGGCTCAAGGATCAATGTGGCGGTGTACTGTGTGTCTTTCCCGAATGTTTTGCTGACTTGCGGGTTCCATTCGAGAGTCTGCGTAAAGGATTCCCTTGTTAATAATTTTGCCCTGAAAGGGTATTTGTACAGGCTCTGGGGATAATTACCCGCCGCAGGAGATTTGAGGGGATAAACTTCCGGTGAACTGATCTGCGATTTGCCGTTCAAGCCTCCGGCAGTACCGCACGAAATTACAACAACAATAATGAAGCACACGCCAAGCGCCCCTATAAGAATAATTTTAGGTGTCATCATGTCATCAGTATACCATGAATGGTTAACGCAATGCTATTTCCTTAATCAGTAATTCGTGATAAAATAAATAATTGTAACGGAGGCATATCCATGAATACAAAAAAGATTAAGGCCGGAAAGCTGGCGCTTGCCGCGCTTGTAGTCATTTGTCTTGGAGCGCTGGTTACAGCCGGTAGTGTAGATAAAACAAAAGCGCATGAAACGGTCCCGGATACAGCCCGTATCAATACCGAACAGGTCGGGGGTTCCAAAGTGTATTTCACCAGCGACATCAGTGCGCAGGGAATACTCGCGGTTTATGAAGCCCTGAATGTTCCGGTATCCGGCAAAGTGGCGGTAAAGCTCCACATGGGAGAGCCGGGAAATCAAAATTACCTCAGGCCGGAACTGCTTCGGACATTGGTTGATACAGTGAAAGGCAGTTTCGTTGACAGCAATACCGCTTATGGCGGACGCCGGGGCAATGCCCAGGCCCATCTTCAGGCTGCCAGGGAACACGGCTTTACCTATGCGCCGGTTGACATCCTTGACGCGGACGGGGAAATAAAGCTCCCCATAAAAAACGGCAAGCACCTCAAGGAAGCCCTTATGGGTTCCCATATTATGAATTACGACTGGATCATTTCTGTGGCGCATTTCAAAGGTCATTCAATGGCTGGTTTCGGGGGAACCTTCAAAAATCTGGCTATTGGCATTGCCACCCCAGCGGGTAAAAGGGCAATTCACTCTGATCCCGGCGGCGGAATGTTTTCCAGTTCCGGTGAACCTTTTTTTGAGAAAGTCATTGAATATAATATGGCGCTCGCGGATGCCAAATCCGGCAGAATGCTCTACATCAATGTGCTGAATAATCTTTCAACAGAATGTGACTGCAATGCCCGCGCTCCGGGGGCCACTATGCCGGACATCGGCGTTCTGGCGAGCCTTGATCCGGTGGCTCTGGAAAAGGCCAGCCTTGATATGATCTACGCCCGGCCCGCTGATGAACGCAGACATCTGGTAGAGCGAATCGAATCCCGAAACGGAACCTATCAGGTGATCTATGGTGAAAGAATGGGTCTGGGCAAACAAACATACGAGTTAATCAGATTGTAGAGAACAATTAACAGTTAACTGTAACGGAGTGATACCGTTGGAAATTCTTGCAAGGGAATTAATTTATTTCTGGTATTACTTTTCCGTACAGCTTTCCCAGATAGCGATTTATTGGATTTTGGGAATGATCCTCGGCTCGCTAATCTCGGTTTTTGGCAGGGAAAAACTTCACTCCATGTTCGCTGCCTTGCGGGACAGGGACTTGGGGATTTTGGGCATTATCCCCGCTTCCCTCATCGGCATTGCCTCTCCGCTCTGTATGTACGGAACCATTCCCATTTCCGCATCCTTTGCCGAAAAGGGAATGGAAGAAGACTGGCTCGCGGCCTTTATGATGAGTTCGATTCTGTTGAATCCCCAACTCCTGTTCTACAGCGCCGCTCTGGGGCCGGCTGCTTTGATAATCCGTTTTGTGAGCTGCTTTCTCTGCGGCATTAGCGCGGGCCTGCTGGTTCGTTTTTTTTTCAAGGGCAGAAAATTTTTTAATTTCAAAGGTTTTGAAGAAGCAACAAACCGCGACATTGATCCCAATCTTTTTTTGCGCTTCATTAAAAATCTCTGGCGGAATGTAAAAGCCACCGGCCCGGCCTTTCTCCTCGGTATAAGCCTCGCTGCCCTGTTCCAGCGGTATGTTCCCGCTGATGTCATGGCATCGCTTTTTGGGAAGCACCGGGGCTTTGGCCTGCTCATGGCCGCCACAGTAGGAGTCCCCCTCTATGTCTGCGGCGGCGGCACTATTCCCCTGCTCATCTCATGGATGGGAAACGGAATGTCACTTGGTTCCGCCGCGGCTTTTATGATCACCGGCCCTGCCATGAAAATTACAAATCTGGGAGCGGTAAAGATCATTCTGGGAATAAAAGACTTTGCCCTTTACCTGGCCTTTGCGATTCTCTTTGCGCTTTGTACCGGCTTCCTTGTTGATTTCGCATTTTTTTTATAACAGAATAACCAGTGGTTTAGACAACTCCCTTGACTAAACTAAGTTTATAGACTAAGTTTACAAGAGAGACACTATGCAGCAGTACAATATTCACGCGGCTAAAACTCATCTTTCCGCGCTGGTGGAAAAAGCCGCCGGAGGTGAAGCCTTTATTATCGCGAAAGCCGGTAAACCTATGGTAAAAGTCGTTCCCTGTATGATGCAAAGTGACGGGCAAAAACGGGTTGGATTCCTCAAAGGGGAAATCGCAATTCCTGATGACTTTGATCAGATGGGTCAAAACGAAATAAGCGAAGCGTTTGAGGCTTGATGTGAAACTGCTTATTGATACGCACCTGCTTTTATGGGCGGCGGCAGGCACATTGCCTTCCAAAGCTGAGCCCTACTTTTCCAATGCCGAAAATGAACTGCTTTTTAGTTCCGCCAGCATCTGGGAAGTAATTATCAAAAAGGGCTTAAATCGCCCTGATTTTCGGATAGATCCCAATGCGCTGTATTGGGGTCTTTTGAATAACGGCTATACGGAACTTGACATTACGAGCCGTCATACGCTTTTGACCGCGAACTTACCTCCGTTTCATAAAGACCCTTTTGATCGTATTCTGGTAGCTCAAGCCAAAGCGGAAGGGGCGGCACTGCTTACATCGGATAAGATCGTATCACGTTATTCACCCGCTATTTACATAAGCGCGGGACGAAAAAGCAACCGGCATCGTTTGGAATAGAAGAAAACTCTTAATTGGTGTTCCTATAGCAGAAAAATTTGCTATGCTGATTGTACTGTGTTTCTGCGATCCCTTACTGTTCCGCTAACCGCTATCCGGGGCATCGGCCCTGCCCAGATTCCCAAATTCGCCAGGCTGGGAATACAGAATGTGGCGGGACTCCTTTGTCACTATCCCCGTGACTGGGAAGACCGGAGTCTTGCAGTTCCCCTGAAAGAATTTTATCGTGCGCCGGTCTGTACGGAAATTACCGTCCTTGCCCATGACTGGATCGGCTTTGGCAGGAAGCGGACACTCAAAGTCCATGTTGAAGATGAAAGCGCCAGAGCAACGCTGCTGTGCTTTAACCGTCCCTGGCTGGAGAAGCAGCTTGTTCCCGGCAACCGTTACCGGCTGTGGGGCCGCTTTAATTATAAATACAGCGAGATACAGTCCAGTTCTTTTGAAGTTGAGCCGCTTGACGGGGACATGGGTGAAAGCAGCTCAGCTGGTTTTGGCCGTTTGCTTCCGGTGTACCCCCTGAGCGCGGGCCTTAATCAGACAATGGTCCGCAGATTCATAAGCCAGACTCTTCAGCATTACGCCGCTGATTTTGAGAATGAACTTCCTGCGGAAATTATTGAACGGGACGCACTGCTTTCAAAAGCCGCCGCAATCAGGGCCATCCATTTTCCCGCTTCCGCCGCGGAACTTGAACAGGCGAAAAAGACCCTTATATATGAAGAATTATTTTACCTTGAAGTGATGGTGGGGAAGAGGAGCCGCACTCCGTCAAAGAGCGTAGATGAACAAAATATTGATAAAAACGCAATAGATACCTATTCCTCTTTGCAGCAGCGTCTGCTTGAGCGGCTGCCCTTTACACTTACGCCGGGACAGCGGGAAGCGGCTGCTGACATTGACCGTGACATGACGCATAACGTGGGTGTCTCCATGTCGCGGCTGTTACAGGGTGATGTCGGTTCCGGGAAAACGTTGGTTTCATTTCTGGCCGCGCTGCGGGCAGTGGAAGACGGGGGGCAGGCGGCGATCATGGCTCCAACGGAATTGCTTGCCCGCCAGCATGCGGAAAACGCCGCCCGGCTGCTTGAGCCGCTGGGAATACGGATCGCCTTTTGTACGGGAAACATAAAAGCCGCCGGAAGAAAAGAATTACTGCTGCGCCTTGCCTCCGGTGAAATTGATATTGCCGTTGGAACCCATGCGCTTTTTTCACGTGATGTACAATATAAAAACCTGCGCCTCGTGGTAATAGACGAACAGCACCGCTTCGGTGTAACCCAGCGCGCGCTTATCATGGCAAAGGGCACTTCGCCCCAGGGCGTGCCCCATTTGCTGATGATGAGCGCCACGCCCATTCCCCGCACTCTTGCCCTGACAGTTTTCGGCGACATGGATGTTTCAGTGATCCGCGATCTGCCGCCCGGCAGAAAGCCGGTAAAAACTCATCTGGCAAAACAATCCAGCGAGGCCAGAGTTTACGATTTTGTGCGCAAAGAACTGAGCGCCGGGCATCAGGCATATTTTGTCTATCCGTTAATTGATGACAGCGGCGATGCTGAATTAAAAGACGCTGTTTCAATGGCTGAACGTCTGGCGAAGAAAGTTTTCCCCCGTTATGCGCTTGCGCTGGTTCACTCAAAACTGGACGAAGAAGAAAAGCAGCGCACCATGGAACGCTTCCGTAGCGGGGAAATAAAAATCCTCGTTGCAACCAGCGTTGTCGAGGTAGGAGTTGATGTGCCAAACGCGAACTGCATGGTCATTGAACACGCCGAGCGTTTTGGCCTTTCCGCCCTGCATCAACTCCGGGGCAGGGTCGGCCGCGGTCTTGATCAGTCGTATTGTTTTCTTGTGTATTCCGATGAACTTACCGATGACGGAAAATCCCGGCTCAAGGTGATGCTGGAAAACTCAGATGGCTTTGTCATTGCCGAAGAAGATTTGAAACTCCGCGGCCCCGGACAAATTACCGGAACCGAACAGTCCGGCTACCTGAATCTGGGAATAGCCAATCCGATCCGTGACATCGAAGAACTCGTCCGCGCCAGAACCGATGCCTTTGCTATCCTCGAAAGCGACCCGGACCTCCTGCTGCCCGATCACCGCGTCATCGCCCGCGTACTGGAAACCGTTCCGCCCTTTGACGAAGTTGCGCTGTAACAGTACACGGCTGTATGCCGCTTGCCCTCGCTCCCTTTTTGTGTTATGTTTCTTTAATGACCATTGAGCAAACTATTGAAATTCCGTCTGATCACCGCCTTGTGCTGGATTTGCCATATGAACTGCCTATAGGCAGGGCAAGGGTTGAACTAACGGTTACCCCGGAAAAAAAAGAACTTGTTGCAGATGGAAAATCCGCTTTCGGCTGTCTCCACCAGTTTGCCGTCCCCTCAAAAATTTCTGACGAAAAAGAGGCTTGGTCACAGGCTGTTATTGAGAAATATGCACAAAATTGACGCTAATATCATTCTTCGGTATATGCTGAATGACCACACCGAACTTTCACCCAAAGCAAAGGAAATAATAGATCAACACTCGGTTGAAGTTCCCATTGAAGTTTTTTGTGAAGTTGTTTATGTATTAACCGGATACTATAAAATTGACAGGCAAATTGTCAGTACAGAATTGGAACATTTTATTGAGCAAACCCGGTGCATTTTACCGCATCAGAGGGTTGTTTTACAAACTCTAAAATATTTCGGAAAAACTTCCCTTGACTTCGTAGATTGTATTTTGGCGAGTTATGCTCAGATTGAGAAAGACGAAATACATACCTTTGATAATAAATTGCAAAAACTGCTTGCGGAAATTAGACAGCCATAAAAATATCACAACAGCGGCCCATGGTGTTGTCACCTTTTATCCAAAACAGCGCCTCAATATGGTATATTATAAGCAGGAGTCATCGTCACCGCTCACACGGCTTAATAGAGGTTAAACATGGAAGCGATACAAACAGCTAGGCATCCGCAGGATGCCAATCCCCCCACCTTTGAGTCGGTTATGGCGGCATTGCAGGAAAATGCACAAGGAATGAAAGAACTGAGAGAATTCCAAAAGGAAACGGCTCGGATTGTAAAGGAAACCTCCGAACGGCAAAAGGAAAACGAGCGGCTTATGAAGGAAAGCCGAGCGGATTTTGATGCAAGAATTGGGTCATTAACCAATCTTTTTGGTAATATCGCCGAATATATGGTGGCGCCAAAAATGCGTGAAAAATTTTTGGAGTTTGGGCTTGATTTCCCCAAGATAAATCAAAGTACCTATGTTAATGACAAGGTTAATAAGATTTCTCTTGAAATTGACGTTATGCTGGAAAACGGCGATAAGGCTATGCTGGTTGAAGTAAAAACCAAACTTACCACCGAACGCATAAACAAGCATATAGAACGCCTTGAAAAAATGCGTATGTATGCAAATTTACACGGCGACAAACGCACATTTTTAGGGGCGGTTGCGGGTGTTGTAGTAACTGACGAATTAAAAAACTACGCATTAAATCAAGGTTTTTTTGTAATAGAACCTGTGGGGCAAAACTTAAACATTACGCCGCCAAACGGTCAACCGAAAGAATGGTAACAAGCCATAATTCTCCCGGCTTTGACAAAAATGGCATATTTGTCAAAATAAAGAGCTGACTTTCATACAATAAACTTATCCGGTTTTTTCCTTGACAGCAGGGTATTTTTATGCCAGAATAATAATATCCAGTTTGGAATTTCTTTATCATACCTGTGGGATTAAGCAATGCAGTATTTTGATACTCATGCCCATTTGGGGCTTATTATTGATGACCCTATTGAACAGCTCATTGTGGTACAGGAAGCTCGTCAGGCTTCGGTTTCCCGAATTGTCTCTGTTTGCAATAATCTCCATGACTTTGGTCAGGTATATGACAATCTCAGATCCGCTACCAACGTGTACCATGCAGTTGGAGTCAGTCCCTCGGAGGTACAGAATCCCGGCAAGGGCTGGCTTCAGATTATTGAGCAGAGCGTTCAACATCCGCGGGTAGTTGCCATTGGAGAAATTGGGCTGGATTATTATCGTAAATTCGGCGATAAAAAATCCCAAATCGAGCTTTTTATCACTCAGCTTGATCTGGCGGGCAAGTTGAATTTGCCGGTCATCATCCACAACCGTGAGGCAGGGCATGATGTGCTGGATATACTCCGTGACCGTCTGCCTCCCAAGGGCGGGGTACTGCATTGCTATTCCGAGGATGCCGCTTACGCTGAAAAAGCCCTTGAACTAAACCTGTACTTTTCTTTTGCGGGGAATCTTACCTATCGAAACGCCAAGAATCTGCATGAAACTGCGGGGATTTTGCCTGTGGATCGAATTCTCATCGAATCCGAAAGTCCCTTCATGGTTCCTGCTGAACACCGGGGCAAACGGAATATGCCCAAATATCTGCCGCTGACTGCCCGGTTTCTTGCGGATATGCTGCAAATGGAAGAAGAAGCCCTGGCCGCGCAACTGTGGGAAAACGCGAATAAGTTTTTTGGTCTGCCGAAAGAGTAGAGCGTTTCCCGTTTTTACGACTGACCAATCACTCTGACAAAACTGCCGTAGAGGTAGACCGAGTCTTCAACGGGCTTTGGCCGTCTGGGCAGATTTCCGTGTACAACGTTCATAACTTTGTTCTTTTCGATTATTTCCACGATTTTGCGGCGGAAGGCATAGGGTCTGGCAACCATGTAAAATACCGGCATTATACCGCCTATGCCGGAAATGCAGAGCGTACCATAATGGAAGATTCTGCCCATGATTCCCTGGGTACAGGAAATGCTTTCTATGCGGTCAGTGGGAATATCCCTTGTGATCTGGCGGAAAACGCCTTTTTTTATCATCAGCCGCCTGTTGGTAACGCCATATTCGGTGCATACATACTGGAAAATGCTGCACAGAAACAAAAGCAACACAATGGCAAGCACTGCCAGAAACGCGTATTTGCAGATAAAAGAAGTCATCAGGATTGTTTCTCTATCTATTGATAATCCGAGTAATTCGACAAGGTCACCGGCTTTCGCCCACAAGACAAACAAAACCGCGAAAAGCGGCAGGGACCATATCATGTGCCTGATAATATATATTCCGTGAAGCCGCGGTATATACAGCAGTTCTTCTCCCTGATGAAGATTTTTCTTTCTGACAAATTTCATTACCGGCCTCCGTTTTTGCTTTTTTGCGCCAATTACACACTATAATACCGGTTATGGCTGGCTGTCAATATACGGTATAATGGGACATGAGCCTGTATCGCCCAATACAAATTGGCGGCCTTGAGCTTTCCGGCAATCTCTTTCTCGCGCCGGTGGCCGGTTATTTTGATCCGGTCTTCCGGTCGCTGTGCGCTGAACAGGGCGCGAATTTCAGCTTTACCGAGCTTGTTTCCGCCGAGGCCCTGTACCGCAAGCCGGAGCATTACGGGCTGGGTGAAAACGCGGCAGCCGCGCATATATCGCCCGCAGCGGTCTGTCTGGTGAGCCGCGGCGAAAACGAGCGGCGTTATGCGATACAACTGTTTGGTGCGGAGCCGCAGGCTCTTTTCCGGGCGGCGGTTTTGCTGGCCCCGCTGCGGCCCGATGCTCTGGACATCAATGCCGGCTGCCCGGTACCTAAAGTCGTAAAAAACGGCGCGGGTTCCGCGCTGATGAAAAATCCCGCCGCGATTGGCCGGATAGTGGAAGCGGCAATACGGGCTTCCCGCGAGAGTTTGGGCGGCATACCGGTTACGATCAAAATACGTTCCGGCTGGGATAGTTCTTCCATTAATTACGCTGAATGTGCCCGCATTGCCGTGGAAGCCGGGGCCGCGATGGTAAGCCTTCATCCCCGTACCAGAAGCCAGAACTACGGCGGTACGAGCGACTGGTCCTGCATTGCGGATTTGGTTTCGCGGCTGCGGGTTCCGGTTGCCGGTTCAGGCGATCTGTATACGCCGGAAGACGCGCGGCGGATGCTGGGGGAAACCGGCTGCGCCGCAGTGATGTTTGCGCGGGGTGCTATGGGTAATCCTTTTATTTTTTCCGCAGCCCGCTCTTTGCTGGAATCAGGCACTTGGGAACCAGTTCCTTTTTCAGCGCGAATAAGCACGGCGTTCCGCCATCTGGAAATGCTGGCCGCTGTCATTGGCGAGCGAACTGCCTGTCTTGAAATGCGTAAACAATTCTGCGCTTACACAAAAGGGCTTGAAGGCGGAGCGGCCTTGCGCGAGCAGGCGGTTCATGCGCAAACCATTGCGGATTACCGGAGAATTATTGCCGGTGCGTAACGGATTCGCAGTTCAGGCGGATTGTATAATTTCGCATAATAGTTAATTTCCCAATCCGGCCCCTGAGCGAGATCGTTGACACCTTCCGGCGGCGGCGCGAACAGGCGCAGGGTAATTTCCTGTTTTCCCTGAAGTTTGTTATGGAAAAATGCCGGCCCCAGATCGATGGTTTTAACGCCGGGCTTTTTATAGAACCAGCGGCCATTGAGTTCCATCATCAGATTGAGGTTTACATCTTCTCCGGTAAAGGCGGCTTCACAGAATACAGGGTTTTGCTCAAAGCGCAGGGGGACAGCAAGCCCGTCTGAATCCTCACTGCCGCCCCAGCGGAGTTGTGCGGGGAAATTTGCTTTTTCACCCTGTGTCATAGAGGGCAGATATGATTCCATAGCCATTATCTTTTTATATTCTTCCAGAATCGGCTGAGCGCAGCCAATGCCGGGGTTGTTGGGGTCCTGGATTTCAAGACCAAGCCGGCCGCGATCACGAAACTGGTAGAACGTAACGCCTGTTACGCAGGACGCTTCTGCGGGCAGACGGCGGTAAAAGTCCGATAGCTGTTCAGCCTGTTCATAGGGGCCGGTAACATCGCCGTCAGCGTTAAATTCGCTGATAACAAAGGGGCGGGTGTTGCCCCCCCGCTGCATGAAACGCCCGTATTCAAAATTGAAGCCTTTTAATGTTTCGCTGTTACCGGTTCGCTTGTGCGATTTGCCGCCAGGTTCGGCAATATCAAAGGGCCAGCCCCAATGAAGCGCCACATAAGTATCGGTTGACCATATATCAGTAACGCGGATGGCTTCGGCAAATTCATCTTCATATTTCATTTTGCCATTTTCATCAGGATGATCATCGCCTATGCAGAGGATCGTTCTGATATGGGGAGCGTGCTGTTTGATAATAGTGTGAAAACGTACATAGAAGTCAGCGACTTGCTGATACGTGTAACGTTTGTTAAACGCAAACCAGTTACCCGTGGCCTCGTGATTGATACGGAGCATCAGCCGCCCGAAGGGACGAAGGTCTTCCGCGATTTTGACAAGCTGTTCATCGGACACAGCGCAGTCAACTGTAAGCGTCAGAATGACATCCTGCCCGTGACGGCGCACATCGATCATTGATTTGAATGGCTCACCCAGGGTATTACCCTCTATACCGCCCTGATACGGGAAATAATCGTCATAAGCGTAATCCCATGCGAAACCAACTTTATCGCCAGGGTTGATCAGAGCGCTGGCGCGGGTGGGCCAGCCTTTATCCAGAGGGTAATAGCAATACATCAGATTGATGGCGCGGTGAGGCCGTCCCAATGTGTGGAGAATATAGTCCTGATCAACATATTCCCCACGCTCGCTGCCGTCACCCAAATCAAGCGCGCATTTTGCCGGGCCCATACAAAGACAATAAGCATCCATAGTTTTCACAATACTACAAGACAAGTGGTTTTTCAATATACATTACATAGCCCTGTCGCAAAGCGGATGATCTGATCGTAATATTCAGGTGTCAGGCGCAAGTGGCTGTCCAATGGCCCGTTGAGGCAGCGCCATGTTTCGGGAAGCTGCATACGGGCCGCTGTGTCGCCGCCTGAACCGGCAATGACAATATCCGCGAACCCCGGCTGGTTCTGCAAGAGCGAGGCATAGGATGCGGCTTCTATGGCAGGGAGCATGGTGATCGTCAGGGCAGGAAGGCCAGCCCGGAGAAAACCCGCATCATCTGAAAAGGGAGCCGGAACCGACAGCACACGGGCAAGCTGTAATTTTCGGGCGGTATGCAGGGCCTGTTCCCGCAGTTCACGAATACGCTGCTTTGTCATACGGAGGCCGGGCCGCCCGTTATTTTTCAGCAGATAATCGCCTGTGCCGGAAAAAATAAAAGTGTCGCCAGTGCCGCAGGCATCAAAGTTAAAAATTCGGGCTCCACCCAGCCCCCATGCTTTGAGTTTTTCCGCCAGACTAAAAGCTCCCTGATCCTGAAAACCCTCGCCTGATTGCAGTTCTTCTTTATCGGTAAAGATGATGATCCAGTGATCCGCCCCCTGTGCAGTCAGCCTGAGCGCGGCTTTGAGCAGCAGAAAAACCGCGGCACTGTTGTCATTCGCGCCGGGGCTGCCGGGAACGCGATCATAATGGGCAACCAGCACCATTGGCTTCTGTCCGCGGAAGGGAAATTTTCCACCAGTGGACGCGTTCAGATTCTTTCCCGCCGGAAACACAAAAAAATGCCGGTTCCCCTCAATGGGAATGATAATGGAATTAAGGGACAAACTTTTAATATGATCCCGCAGTATTACAAAACGATCCGCGTCCGGGGCGATAAAATCAAAAAAGCGCTCGAAGGGGCTTTCCGCAGTCCAGTTTTGGTTTGTATTGACTTGCATGGAATCTTATATACCCACAGCTTCAAACATATACGATGGCGAACTCAATTCATTTTGATTCTGAATGATCCGCAGTTCCATTGTACCGGTGTTTGCGGCGTTTTCGCTTTCCCGCGCGTGAACGCTCGCTTCCAGAATACCGTAGATCGAAGCGGTACAGAGTTCCAGTGTTTTTTTGACATCGCCTGTTTCAAGGTAACGGGAAAGAAACACCGAAGCGGTAAGGTCTCCTGAACCGGCCATGTCCGTTCCGGTTGAAAGATACGGGGTACTGATCCGGTACATTCCGTTTTTATCAGATACCAGCATATTGATACATCCGGCGCTGTCGTCCCTGCCGCGGTAACTCGTAACCAGCACAATACGCGGCCCTTTTTTATGAAGCATATCAATAGCTTTGCGGGCATCATCAATGGTTCCGGCAGAGAGGCCTGTCAGGGCTTCCAGTTCAAACTGGTTAGGCGTAATGATGTCCGCCAGCGGGATGAGTTCATTTATAAACATATCGGGAATATCCGGCTTGACGTAAAAACCCCGGCCCACATCGCCCATCACCGGATCGCAGCAGTACAGGGCGGCAGGGGCGGCTGCGCGTACCCGCCGTACCGCGCCGATAATCGCCCGGCCAACAGCGGCATCTCCCAAATAACCTGAAAGCACCGCCTCGCAGCGGGGAAGAACGCCCCGCTCATCAAGGCCCGTTACCAGTTCTTCGACCAGTTCCGCGCCGAGAATTTTCCCCCGCCACGCGCCGTAGCCCGTATGATTGGAAAATTCAACCGTATTGATCGCCCATACTTCGCGGCCCAGCCGCTGCAGGGGAAAAACCGCCGCGGTATTCCCCGCGTAGCCGTATACCACATGGGACTGAATCGATAAAACCGCCATTGATATTTTCCTTAATTATTCGTACTTGTGTTAACGCCGCTTTTTCCGCCGCGCCTGCCAAAAATCCGATCCGCCAGCAAAGGCAGGAACCTGAAAAAACTCCCCTTGCTTTGCCCGTACTTTTTGGAAAAATCATCCGCCGCGTCTGCCAGCGGATAACATCCGTATTTTTTTTTCAGGAAATCCCAGTGCTTGATAATCCATACATACAGATCGCTTTCGGTTCTGCCGGGAAAATTAACCAGAAGCCATTGTTCCTTTATGATCGCAATCACCGGATTATAAACATTTTTGTACCATGAAACAAGAGCGTCGGAAAAAGGAATCTCTTCTTCCTTGTCTTCGTTCAGAAAATATTTATGCACCAGAATATGATTGTAAATTACATCATAACGGCCCGGCGTGCTGAAATTGAGAGTCATATTTCCGGTGAGTTTGCCAAAACTGGTTTGCTCATAAAAAATATTTTTTTCGTACGCGATGAGTGCCTCTTTAAGCTGATCGGTGGTCATTGAGGGATCGATGCTTATCTCCGTGGCAAGGCTCGTTACTTCCGCGTCAATAAATTCAACATTCTGCGCTTTGGCAACCGAGACACGGTGGTTTCCATCGCGTACAAAATACACCCCTCCGATCTCGTAGAGCTGGATGGGGGGCAGAATTACATCTCTCAGGTGGGCCTGATCTACCCGCTCCCAGCGGCTGCGCAGATGATCTGCTTTTGGGAGAAAAAATTTGTTGAAATCCTTGTAACGGCCTTCGCTGCCGGCGACAAGTTTGATCGGTACAACCTGATGTCCCTGGTATACCTGATTCTTTGGCTTTAATATGTCCTTTACATCATGAAAGGAAAGCAGTTTATCTTTGTCGGTATTCAGAAAATGCTGAATCTCTGAAAGAATCGCCTGTCCCCGCGCACGGGAAAAATCATTCGCAGCCAGTTGTTTCACTATATCATCCATTTTTACATTCCTTCATTGGTATCTATTATACAATGATTGTAAGCATTGACAACCATTGTTTCTCCGCAGCGGGTACGGCGTACATCCGACAGATCATAAAGGTGAATGTGGCCGTGGACAAGATATTTGGGTTTGAATCTTTTCATGAACCAGAGGAACGCGTTAAATCCCCAATGGCATCTGTCGGCTTTGTCGTGAATGCCTCTGGGCGGCGCATGGGTAAGCAGAATATCCACATAACGTCCACGGAACAGGCGGTTGCACAGGAGCCGGGGAATGAGCTTGATAATTTCAAGGTACATTTCAAAATCGGTGAATTGATTCTCCCCCTGATTGTAACGTATGGAACCGCCCAACCCCGCGATGATCAAACCTTCTTCCATTTTGATTTTTGATCCTATATGAACCGCGCCGCAGCCCAGGTATCTGTCAATCCCGGTATCAGGAAGATATTCCACGGGAAGTTTTTTGTAATACCCGATATTCTCAAGGTGGTGGTTTCCGAAAACAAACAGCAGCGGTTTGTTGAGACTGGAAACAATGAAATCAAGATAGTCCAGAGGAAGGTCTCCGGCGGAAAGAACAATCTCTGTATCGGAAAAACGTTCCTTGATGGAATTGGAATACACCAAAGGATCGATATGATCCGATACGCATAGAATCTTCATGTCATGCCAGCCGCAGTTCAGAAAAGGCTTGTTTCATAATACTATTTTACACTATTATTATTGTATAGGGAACGGGAAGGCCATGAAGATACCTTATTTTACCGCGCTTATATTTTTTCTTGCTGTGGTGACGGGTTTTAGTCAGACGAATTTTTCACAGGGTGAAGAATTGTTTTTATGGAATAGAACCGCAGAAGCGGCGGTGTATCTTGAGAGGGCCGTTGCCGAAGACCCAGGCAACGCGAGGGCTTTTCTGTATCTGGGTATTTCCTATGAGCATTTGAACCGGCCTGATGACGCTATTGCGGTATATCAGCGGATTTTGGATCAGGCGGGGGAATTAACCGTATATGTGGCAAATAATCTGGGGAATGTCCATTTCAGCCGGGGAAATTCCAGAGAAGCGGAACGATACTATACCAGGGCCATTGAAGCGGATTCTTCGTTTCCTTCCGCATGGCTGGGCAGGGCCAATACCCGCTTAAAGACCTTTTCACTGGAAACGGCTGCCAACGATTATGAACAGTACCTGTCTTTGGAACCGGATTCTCCGCAGGGCGATGAAATACAGCGGCTTATTGAGCTGATACGCGCGGAGCTTGCCGCTATGGGACCTCCCATAACGGAATCCGCCATAGCGGAATTTGCCGTAACGGAGTTTGCCATAGTGGAATTCGGCGTAGCTGAATCCGCCATAACAGGACCGGCTGTAACGGAATCCGCTGTAGTGGAATTCGCCGTAGCTGAATCCGCCATAGCGCAGCCTGCCGTAACGGAATCCGCCGTAGCGCAGCCCGCCATAGTGGAATTCACCGTAACGCAGCCTGCTGTAGTGGAATTCACCGTAACGGAATCCGCTGTAGCGCAGCCTGCCATAGTGGAATCCGCCGTAGCGGAACAGACACATCTCCTGCCGGATGAAATTGATGAGGAGGCTGACTATGAGTAATATTGATCCCAATATGGCGCACCCTCAACGAAACATACAAAATTATGTTTTTGGGGCAATTCTCGTTTTGCTTCTTCTGGCAGTGCTGCGGCTGCTGGCTCCCATTTTTACGGCTTTGCTCTGGTCAACCCTGCTGTACATTTTAATAAGTCCGCTGCACCGCCTCCTGATACGGAACCTTAATTTTGATACCCTGAAAGGAAAAATTCTGCGAAACGTGTGGGCCGTTGTGTTTACTTTGGGGACGATAGTCATTATTCTTTTTCCCCTTTCATTTGTCATTTCGATTTTCTTCAGGCAGTTTATGGAAATGGTGCGTTATGCCCGCGACATCCTGAATGAAAGGCCGGAATATCTGAATGATATTTTTGAAAAAATAGCTGAAATTATGCGCGATATTTCCGCCGGGCAGGCTTATATAACTGCCGAAGATATAAGACATCAGATCATAAATTTTCTAACCACCCAGCAGCAGCGCATACTGGGCATTGGCAGCAGTGTTTTTCGGTACATCGGCAGCTTTTCCATAAATATGCTGTTAATGACATTTTCAATATTTTTCTTTTTTGTTGACGGCCCGTATCTTGCCCGGCTGGTATTGGGGGCCATTCCGATTAGAAGCGAATATATCAGCACCCTTACTACGAAATTTCTGGACATAACCCGTAACCTGTTTCTGGGTTATATAATTGTAGCGGCCCTGCAATCATCAATAGCATATATTATTTATACAATTTTCGGAGTTAAGGGCTCGCTGGTGCTTGCAGTCATTACCTTCTTCCTTGTATTTATTCCCATGTTTGGGGCAACGGTGATATGGATTCCTGTAGGCATTATGAAAATTGCAGGCGGAGATATAGCGGGCGGCATTTTATTCATGATTGTTTCAGCGATTTTTATTTCCGGGACCGACAATATACTGAGGCCCTTCTTCCTGAAAGACCGTATACGGCTCCATCCCCTGATAATACTGTTTGCCATATTCGGCGGATTGGCTACGTTTGGCTTTAACGGATTTATTCTCGGCCCGGTACTGGTGATATTTTTCCTGACTGTACTGGATATGTTTTTAACAGAACACAAGATCAAGCAATAAACAAATTAAGAATGTGGTTCGTCTGTTCCTCTTTTTTTTCGCTGGAGGTGAATTGCCAAATGGAATGTACTGATTATCAAGGTTAACACAAACGAAACTATTGAAAAAGCAATCAGCACAGTAACATTGTTAACAATGCCGGATAACTGGGGTACAAAACCCAGTACCAACAGCAAGGTGACGATAGAACAGGGTATATACAGGCAAATCAGAAAAAGGATTATTACTGACAGGCGGTTTCTGCTTGCCAAGAATTTCCTGAGATTTACTTTCTGTTCTTTTTCCGGCATATATATATAATAACAAATTCTGGCCCTGGGGTCAATGATTATTTTTTTCCAGTTCGAAAAAAACATCGCGGAGAAAGGCATCCAGAAAGAGCATTCCCTTACGCGAAGGGGCTAAAGCCGGCGCTGCCGCATTTTCAAAAAAGCCTTGCTCCTGCCAGTGGGCAATGGCGCGGGGAATACATTCCGCAATGCCACGGCCAAAACGCTGTTGGAACAGGACCGCATCCGGCCCTTTGCCGCAGCGGAAACCCATGAGCAGACTCTCCCTCATCAGAACCGCCTGATCCAGTTCTTCAACAATGGCCCTTGAAAAAGCGGGTCGCGGCGCAACGAGATATGCGTCAATATCCGCGGCATAACTCAAGCGTCTGCCGGTTCCGGTTTCATCATTGATGATGGTTCCTGACGCGGCAGGGCCTGCTGCCAGCCAGCTTTCCATGCGCCAGTACCGGAGATTGTGGACGCAGTATTTTTCCGGCAGGGCAAAGTTGGAAATTTCATACTGCGGGAAACCTGCCTGTTCCAGAGCATCCCTGCCAATAAGCCAGAGCGCGTCAGCTTCGCTTATGTCAGGCAGGGAAACCATGCCCTGGCGTAAGTTTTGTTCAAGCGGCGTATCCTGCTCCACAGTCAGGCTGTACAGCGAAACATGGGAAGGCTCAAAAGCAAGAAGCCGCTTGATATCATCCAGCAGAATGTTTTCGGTTTGGAAGGGAAGGCCGCTGATGAGGTCAGCCGAGAACGCGCCGGGAAAATAGCGCGCGGCCAGAGCAAGCCGCTCATCAAGAATGTTGGCATTGCCCAGCCGGTGTATTGCCCGGCGGGACGGCTCATAAAAACTCTGTATACCCAGACTGAGCCGGTTCACGCCTCCTGTCCGGCAGGTCTGCAGAAAATCATCATCCGCTGATTCGGGATTTGCCTCCACGGTGAATTCCACCGGCGTACTGTCCATGCCGGACAACAGGGAAGAAAGCCCCGCAAGCAGGCGGCCCACGCGCCGCGCCCCCAGCACAGAGGGAGTTCCGCCGCCAATGTATACAGTGGGAACCTGCCGTATGCCAGAAAAACTGAATTGATCTTCAATATCAGCTAACACTGCCGTGACGTATTGATCCAGCCGCTGCTCATCCTGTCCCG
The DNA here is from genome assembly GCA_031254365.1 of Treponema sp. Taxonomy (GTDB): domain Bacteria; phylum Spirochaetota; class Spirochaetia; order Treponematales; family Breznakiellaceae; genus WQXQ01. Next base: position 20,558 of record JAIRUN010000093.1, read on the forward strand.
CGCTGTTAGCCGCAACTGAATAAAAATCGCAGTAATCACAGGCCCCGGCGCAGAATGGAATGTGAATATACAGCGAGGCTGCTGTGTTCATTAAAGCGGCGATTCCTTATGGAAGCCCAATTCTTGAAAGGGGCCAATACCGGAATACGACTCTGCCGGAGACAAGTTCAGTGGGAACCGGCCCCCATGTACGGGAATCGCTGGTGCTGCTGCGATCATCAGAAAGAACAAAACACTCTCCGGTTCCCAGATTTAAGAGTTCCATGTTTCCCGAAAAGGGAAGGGACTCATCCCAGAGCGCGGGCACATGGGGGATATTCGGGTAATATGGTTTGTCAGAAAGCTCAAATTCGGTAAGGGTATAGGAATCGCCCGCGGGCCGTATGCGCATAACAAAGTTGTTCATGCTGATTTCATCACCGGGAAGGCCGATGAGCCGCTTGAAATACAAACGTTCTTCTTTTGCGAATATGCTTGCCCGCTGGGCAGTACAGAAACGGACAATGCTGTCCGCTATCACCAGCGACATTTTTCTCTGTTCCCTGAGTCCGGTATCAACCAGTACAATTTGCCCCCGCTTGAACGGAGATGTATATTCTGTTCCCCTGATCTGTGTCAGGAGGGACGGAAGTGTGGCAGACATCACTATAAAGCGATCCCCGGCCTGTAAACCCGGCTGCATGCTTTCATTCTGTAATACCCACACTGAAACAAACAAGGCGCTTATGAGGTTATACAGGGTAAACAGAACAAGCAGCACAATGACAGCCCGCAAAAGACGGCGGCGCTCGTGCTTTTGCGCGGTGTATGAATATCGTACTGACCGGTCAAACATTCGGCGTGTTTCCTTGTTTCCCTAGCGGAACGATCCAAAACGGTTCAGCGGCCAGTGGATCATCATGCCTTTACCCAGCACTTTTGATTCTCTTACCGGCCCAAAATAGCGCCCATCGCGGGAATTATCCCGGTTGTCTCCCAGCGGAAGTATCCGGCCTTCATTGATATACCAGCCCAGATGCTGGCGGGCCATGAGCGCCGCATAACGGCGGTCATGGGGCAAAGCCCCCCGCAACGTTTCCAGTCTGGCTTTTTCACGGGCAAGATGATCATCGGCGCGGATGCCGCCTGTCTGCGCCGCAACATTGCGCAGCCGTTCAGGTATGGCAAGCCCCAAATTCTGGTATGCCGTTACCTGACCCACCGCTTCCAGCACAGGGTATTGTTCCATTTGTATGAGTCGACTGATGTGGTGTTTCCAGCCCCGCGCCGCAGCATAGTCCCGCTCATTGATCCAATGGTCCTCCCCGGCAAAACGCACTTTCATTTCACCCCTTTCCATGACAAAATGATCCCCGCCCTTGCCCACAGCCCGCTTGATCAGGAAATGCGGGCGGGGGTCCCCTGCTTCATCCCGGTCAATATCAACCAGCGTAATGGTAAGCATGTAGATGACCCGCTGGGCAATGTCAAAGACTGTCCCTTTTGAAATATACGAAGGATTCTCAAAAATGATGATGTCATTGCGTTTGGGATGTATGGGGCTGGGCAGCTTGCCCACACCGGGAAGGAGTTCAGGCCCGTAGATGATTTTATTGACAAAGATATGATCGCCGATGAGCAGGGTATCGATCATGGAGCCTGAGGGGATTTGATACGCCTGTATAAGGTATTGATTGGCAAGCAACACCATGCCCGCGGCCCAGAGAAAGGCCTCGATCCAGTCCAGGGCCTGATTTTTTGCCCGCTGTTTTTCTTTTTTGATACGCCGGATTCGGTTCCGCCGGGTTAAATACGCCTCGGTGATACTTTGGAGTCGATCAAAAAAATCAGCGTTCCGGGTGTTCTGAGACATTATTACGTAACCATACCATGAACAGGCCCCACAGGGCAACAGCATGGCATACCCGTCTGAGGGGAGCTTGGCGGCTAGCCGCCAAGCTCCCCTCAAGCAGCCAAAAAAAGGTGACTGACACCTTTTCTATGACAAATTTGCTGTTTTTGTCAGAATAAACGGTGTCAGTCACCTTTTTTGGAGAAATGTATTTTTTTCAAAAAAACTTGATATTTTTCATTTGATGTGGCATCTTGATCCATCAAGTACCCAAAATTAAAAATAAATATTATGCCTCCCCCCGCACGGTTATGTCGCTGATGGGCCGGGAAAATCGTCATTCGAAGGATTATGATTTATGAACAAAGCGCGACAGCCAGAACTTGTGAATAAAATATTTACCGGAGATGACGGCGACAAATATGAAGGCGAGCGGTTTATTACCGTAAGCAATCCAGCCATGCCGAGCGGTATGTCGGTAACAAGGATTAATTATCATCAAGGGAAAATTCACGGCACACCTGCGATTGTGTATCCGGATGGCCTCGAAGAATCTTGGGAACACGGCACATTTACCGGAGTATACCGGCTACCGTATGCCGAGCGGTGAGGACAAAAGTTGACTCGGTTGTCAAAACGTTCATAATAATATTTTATAGGGGTGACAAAAAAGGTGACTGACACCTTTTCTGGCCTGTATCCATTACCATAAACCAGCAGAGTAAATGACACCAAACTAACGGCGGATAAATTAAACCCAGATTTCGGCTTTTAAGTAATGCCCTTGCTTAACCACGAAAAAAGACTTCAAACGAAGCGAATTTTCTTGACTATTTTAGTAATTTTTGTATTTTATAAATAGGGGGAGAGAAAAATTCCCCGCGGCGCCGCAAAAGACAGGAGAAAAAATCATGACAAACAGACACTCAAAGATTCTTGAAATCCTGGCGAAATGTCGGCGTATAGAAGTAAATGTACTGGCGGAAATGCTGAATGTATCCCAGGTAACGATACGTAAAGATTTGGAGCATCTTGAAGAACGGGGCCTTATCCGCCGTGAACATGGGTACGCCAGCCTGGATGGTACGGATGATGTAGGCAGGCGTATGGCTTACAATTACGACATCAAACGGCGGATCGCCAAAGCCGCTGCCGCAACGGTAGAGGAAGGCGAAACAGTGATGATCGAGTCAGGTTCCTGCTGCGCGTTTCTGGCGGAAGAACTGGCTCTGGCGCAGAAAGATATTACCATTATCACTAATTCGGTTTTCATCACCAATTATATCCGTCATGCGCCCCGTACCAAAATAATTCTCCTGGGCGGCTATTATCAGCCTGAATCCCAGGTGCTGGTGGGGCCAATGACAAGAAAATGCGGTGAAATTTTCTTCTCCGACAAATTCTTCATAGGGACTGATGGTTTTATTCCTGATTTCGGCTTTACCGGCAAGGATCATCTGCGGGTGCAAACGGTGATGGATCTGGCGGAAAATGCCCGTGAAATAATCGTTCTGACTGACGCGGAAAAATTCCAGCATAAGGGTGTACTTGGGCTGGTAACTCTGGAAAGGGTCTCCAGTGTGTATACCGATGAGCGAATCCCCGAATTTGCCGAAACAATGCTGCTGAACAAAAATATTGCGCTTCACAAGGTTCCTGAGAAAAATCCTGAACAGGAGGCGTGAATTATGTCTGATTACCTTAATACACGCCGAGGATGTTCAACAGTCGTTCCTTTTCGATGGAACGAAGGAAATTTGCCAGCCGCGGACCCTGATCTTTGCCAATTAGGGCCTGATACGCGGCGCGGAACAAGGCCTTTCCATCAAGACCGGCCTTTCCCGCAGTTGCATATATCGCTTCGGCGCAGACCTTGTCGTCACTGAAGGTTTCAATGCGGGCGATTACATCATCCCGCAGCAGCCTGATGGCGGCGCATTCCGCCCCGGCAAGTTCGGCCCGCTCGCCTGCCTGCCGCAGCGCAAAACGGAATTCTTCCGGGGCGCAGTTGTCCACCCAGTATCTCGCGCAGAGCGCCCGCGCCCGCAGCGCGGGGAGTTGTTCCGGTTTCGGGCCCGGCGCGGTTCCACAAGAGAGGTCAGCAAGTGTTTTTTCAATATCGCCGTCTGCAATTTGAATCAGATTGCAAAAATGACGGAAGGGAATCTGAAACGGGGGGCTCATGTTCTCAAGGGGCAGGGTTTTCCCATCAGCGTCAAGCGCAATTTGGGAAAGCTCGTAAATACGCCGTTCCCAGCGGTAAGTATTTTCATCTTTTGCGGGCTCCATCTTCCAGGCGATCCGCTCGGTCTTGTCATAATCTTCGTAAATTTTTATCACATCAAGATCAAACGAAATGGTAAATTCCGTATTGGGCCGTGTGCCGGCAAAGAGGTAACGCGCCAGTTCCGGCGTGTATACTTTTAGCACGTCCTCGATGGTAATTACATTCCCCGATGAGGACGACATTTTTCCCGGCAGTCCCTTGGTTCCGATAAAGTCATAGCGGAAGGTAATGGGCGCGTCCCAATCATACACATCCTTGCACACATGGCGGGCGGTATCAAAGCTGCCCCCCTGACTGTGATGATCCTTGCCCGCAGGTTCAAAATCAACTTTTTCGTATTCCCAGCGCATGGGCCAATCAACCCGCCAACTCAGTTTGATTCCTTTGGCGCTGCGAATATCGGCGTTTTCCGTATGGCCGCAGGCATTACAGTGGTAACTCAAGCCCCATTCGCCGTCCCAGCCGTCAATATCGGTCTTATCTTTATTACAGGCGCTGCAAAATACACTGACCGGCCACCATTCGCCCTGTATCTTGTGTTCCTCATCGCGGAATTTATCGAGGATATTTTTCAGCGCGTCACGATGTTCCAGCGCCCGGCGAATTCCTTGCGCATAACGGGAAGATTGATACCGTTCCGCCTGGCAGATATATTCGGGATGAATTCCCACAATGGGAAGCACGGTTTCCACATCAACTTCGTGATGGCGGGCATAGCTTGAATCCCGTTCCCAGGGATCGGGAACCATAGTAATGGGGAAGCGCAGGTACGATTCAAGTTCCGCCTGTTTGGGCATATTCGCCGGTACTTTGCGGAACACATCATAATCGTCCCAAGAATAGATAAAGCGTACTTTTTTTCCTTTGTCACGGAGCGCGCGCACCACCAAATCAACCGAGATTATTTCCCTGAAGTTACCGATATGCACCGTGCCTGACGGGGTGATCCCCGAAGCGCAGGTATAGAGTTCCTTCTCGCCTTTTTCAAAAATTATTTTCGCGGCAGTTTCATCAGCCCAATGCGCCCCGGCGCGCTGCGCAGATGTCTTTTTTTGCTCGTTGTTGCTCATGTGTGGTTTATTATACTAAAAGGATGGGCGCTGGACAATGCCTCAGTTTATCTTACCCTGCGTCCAGGAACTGTAGAACGCTTTAGGTTGTCACTATCTTTTTGAGAAAGTCTAATCAGCAAATACGGCCTTTCACCGGTATATTTTACTATATATTGCTTTCCCCCATATTCTACCTCGCCTTTTACATCGCCGGACACGGATGAACCTCGATCCCCAATAGAATGGTAATTCAGATAAAACAAAGCATCCGGTTCACCGGTAATATTTGAAAACATTAACCGGTTATTGGAATCATCTCCAAAACAAACGGCAAGCACAATGATATCACCTTTGAATTCCATTTTCAGAGCCAATCCCTCTGTCTGATCATTGATGATTATAACTTCTTTGGTATGAATATCTTCAAATAGCACCTTTCCTCTTTCCTGTCCCGCTGCCACCACCGTATCTTTTCTGTCAATTTCATCACGTTCCAATGTAATTCCGCCATCAAGCAAGAGTTGGAATTTGTCTATATTGACGGATACATATCCGTATTTTTCAAGATGAACTGAACTTTCACGCAATTCTTCCCGGTAATACTCATCAAGGCGCTGTAGAATAGAGGTTGTCAGTTTTACAGGGAGTTCAACGGGCGGCGGCGGCGGCGGTTGTTGCGGAGGAGGAGGTGGAGGCGGCGGCTGTACCACAGCTTCGGTGTTGGGGCTGCATCCTGAAAACAGTACAAACAAAGACGCCATAAGGATCATTGCGAAAAAACTTTTACCTTTCATATAGCTCCTCTGTTAAATTTTATTATTTTCGTTATAGTTTTTCAAGTATTTTTGCGAATATTTCCGCGATGGGGCTGCCTGTCTTTGCCCGAAGCCCGTATCTCAATCGAAACGGGAATGAGGGAAAAGCCCAATTCCCCGCGGATTTTGTTTCGCAGATATGAGATATATGATTCGCTGACCGCGTGGACCCGTGAAGTGAAGAGAATAAAATGCACCGGATTAGCGGATTTCTGGATTGCGTACTTGACTTTGAAGCGGGTTTGCGGCCCGGATGGGGGAGGGTACTCCTGGAGCCAGCGTTCCAGCGCCTGATTAAGACGGCTTGTTTCAATCTGGGTATTAAGCTGACCGTACATGGTTATCGCGGTGTTGAGCAGTTTGTCAATGCCGGTTCCCTTGGTGGCGCTGACCGGAACAATGGGAGCGTATTCCATTTTGCCAAACATAAAATGAATCCGGTCAGATACAGCCTCAAAAATATTTTTCACCACCGGAGCGCCGGAACTCTGATCCTGCATGGTGTCCCATTTGTTAAGCGCCATGATGATTCCCCGGCCCTTGTCATGGGCAAGCGCGGCGATCTTTTTGTCCTGATCGGAAAGCCCTTCCTGCGCGTCTATCAGCAATACTACAATGTCCGCTTCATCAATGGTTTTGATAGCGCGGTTCACCGAGTAATATTCGATGTTTTCCGTTACTTTTGTTTTGCGGCGGATACCGGCGGTATCAAGGATCACAAATTTCCGGGACTTCCAGTTAAAGCTGCCTTCTACCACATCGCGGGTAGTGCCGGGAATGTTGCTGACAATGGAAGCGTTAGACGAAGTAAGCCGGTTTGACAGCGTGGACTTGCCGGTGTTTGGCTTTCCCAGAAGCGCGATACGGATTGGTTCGAATTCTGTTGCCGCTTCTTTCACTCCGGAAAAATCAAGGCGGCTTATGATCTCCTGTTCCAGTTCGCCGATATTGTCGCCATGCTCTGCGGAGATCATAAACACTTTTTCAAAACCGAATGACAGAATGTTCCAGGCATCGGCTTCCCGCCTGCCACCCTCGGTCTTGTTCACTGCGGCAATGAGCCGGCTTTGGTATGGCCGCAGAAGCGCGACAAATTCTTCATCTTCACTGGTGATTTCACCCGCTTCAAGCAGCAGCACAATGAGGCTGGCTTTTGTAAGAGTCGCAAGGGTTTTCTCCACGACAAGGTCATCAATGTTATCGCCATTCTCAACAGAGCGTTCCAGTTTGAAACCGCCGGTGTCGATGAGCCGCAGGGGTTTGCCCGCGATAAAACCGTCCATCTCAACCGGATCGCGGGTAACGCCGGGCGTGGGATCGGTGATGGCCCGGCGCTTGTGAAGCAGGCGGTTAAAGAGCGTGGACTTTCCCACATTGGGACGACCAACCAAAACTACAGTGGGGAGGTTGCGGTATTTTTGCGCGGTATTAAATTCCATGTGCCTTTACTGCGGCGCGGGCTTCCGCAATGGATCGGCCCTGCAAACATTCGGCGGCAAGGGATTTGCAGGATTCAAGACTCGTTTCCCGGATAACCTGTTTGACCAGCGGAATGGAAGAAGCGTTCATGCTGAATTCGTCAAGGCCCAGACCGATCAGTATGGCCGTTGCCGCGGGATCTCCGGCAAGCTCGCCGCACATCGCGGCCTTTATTCCCTTCTCGTGGGCAGCGTCAATGATCCGCTTGAGGAAACGCAGCACCGCCGGATGATGGTATTCTCCCAGATGGCTTACTTTTTCATTTCCCCGGTCAACCGCCATAGTGTATTGAATAAGATCATTGGTTCCAATGGAAAAGAAATCTGATTTTTCCGCGAGAATATCAGAAGTCATTGCCGCTGAGGGAATTTCGATCATCACGCCGGTTTCGATATTCGGGGCAAAAGCCTGTCCCTTTGCTGTACATTCAGCGCGGGCCTGATCAAGCAGGACATGGGCCTGATCCAGTTCCTCAATGCCTGAGATCATGGGAAACATGATCCGCACGTTGCCGTAAACGCTGGCCCGCAGTATCGCCCGCAGCTGCACTTTGAACAGTTCAGGATATTCAAGGGAAAAACGGATCGCCCGCAATCCAAGCAGGGGATTTTTCTCGCTGGTGTACTGTCCCTGAGCAACCTGAAGATCGGGAACGATCTTGTCGCCTCCCACATCTATGGTTCTGATTGTAACGGGCAATGTTCCCATTGTTTTCAAAACGTGGCTGTAAGCCTGGTACTGGGTATCTTCTTCGGCGGCATTGCCCGGCGTAATAAACAGAAATTCCGAGCGGTACAGGCCGATACCTTCCGCGCCATAGTGGAGTACCTTCTCGGCTTCTTCGGGAAATTCGATGTTCGCCTTGAGCGTTACCCGGCAGCCATCAGTGGTTTCAGCGGGAAGATCCCGCAGGGCGTTGAGGCGGTTTGTCTGCTTGCGTTCAAGTTTTTCCTCATCTTCCTGCCGCGCCAGAGTCTGTTGATCGGGATCGACTATCACGATACCCGATGAACCGTTCAGCGCCACTGTTTCGCCGTCTCTGATTTCTCTGGAGACAAGCGAAAGCCCCAGCACCGCCGGTATATTAAAAGCCCGCGCGAGAATCGCCGTGTGGCTCGTTCTGCTCCCCTCATCCAGCGCAAGGCCCTTTACCCGTGATTTATTCATTATCAACGTATCAGAGGGCAGAAGATCATGGGACACGAGAATTACATCCTCGTCCAGATCGGCAAGAGTAGAACGGCTGCGCGTAACAGAGAGCAGATTGTCGATAAGCCTGCGGGACACATCGGTAATGTCCACAGCCCGTTCGCGGAACAAAGGCTCAGGTGACCGCATCAGTTTCTGGCTGATTTCGCGGGACACATCCCAGACAATCCATTCAACGTTTAGCAGATTTTTGTGCAGTTTTTCCTTTATTTGCTCGTGAAAATCAAAATCCTCCAGCATAAACAAGTGAGCCTTAAAAATATCAGCCTGTTCCCGGCCCATCTCCCGGTTTGCCCGTTCATACAGGGCCTTTATTTCACCCGCGGCCTCGGCCAGCGCCTTTTGCAGCCGTTCCCATTCGGCGGACAGTTCCGCCTCTGTAACGCTGTAGCGGGGAATTTCGAGAGGAGCATCGCCCTGATACACAAAAGCCTTGCCGGACGCAAAGCCCGGAGAAGCTGGAATGCCGGTAAATGTTTTCATTTTCTGAGATAAAGAATAATGGAAAACAGACGAATAATCAACTGAGCCATTTAGCGGGGCTGTTTTACTATGGGAAAAACTCACTTGACGTTCTTTTCGCTTTGTGGCAGGATAATTCCACTATTAGGACCGCTAGCTCAGCTGGTAGAGCAGCAGACTCTTAATCTGCGGGTCGAAGGTTCGATCCCTTCGCGGTTCAGGATTTGAAATGCCCTATTGCCATAATATGAGTAATCTTGTATACTGGCAGCAACATTTTGAAAGGCTTTGCCTTTCCTTTTGCGGGAATAGCTCAGTGGTAGAGCGCGACCTTGCCAAGGTCGATGTCGCGGGTCCGACTCCCGTTTCCCGCTGTAATGTGAAAAGATTCATGGGCAGGGAATTTCTGCTTTCCACCAAAACAGCGCAAAAACTCTACTATGGAGCGGCGGCGGAAGAGCCGATTTTTGATTATCATTGCCACCTTATACCAAAAGAAATTGCCGATAACCGCCGTTTTCCGGACCTTGCGTCGGTGTGGCTGGGCGGCGATCATTATAAATGGCGGGCGCTCCGGGCCAATGGCGTGCCTGAGCAACTGGTTACCGGCAACGCTGATCCTTACGACAAATTTATCGCATGGGCGCAGACCGTTCCCCGGCTGATTGGAAATCCCCTGTACCACTGGACTCATCTGGAACTTCAGCGCTGCTTTAATATTACTGAGCCGCTTAATCCGCAGAGCGCACCTGGAATCTGGAAGGCTGCCAATGATCAGCTTAAAAACGATCCGGCGCTTTCGGTTTTTGGCATCTTCAAAAAATTCAAAGTCTTTGCGGTGGGAACCACCGATGATCCGGCGGATACCCTTGAATATCATGCGCAGGTGAAAACCGCAACAGAGACAAAAGTGTTGCCATCGTTCCGGCCTGACCGTATCATCTATATAGAAAAGCCTGATTTTGCCGGATATATCGCAAAGCTGGGAGCGGCGGCGGGCAAACGCATACAAAACCTTGACGATCTGTTAGATGCAATTAAAAACCGCATTGACTTCTTTCACAATAACGGCTGCCGTATTAGCGACCACGGCATGGAATATGTTCCGTATATGACCGCTTCCTCTGATCCCTACCCTGCCCGGCCTGCTAAAGTTAATTTTAACCTGTGGGAACAGGAAATAAGGGTGATTTTTTCCCGTGCGCTGAACGGGGAAGAATTGAATCATTGGGAAATTGAAACATGGAAAACCTTTGTTTTTAATTTTCTTGGGGAAGAATACGCCAACCGGGGCTGGGTAATGCAGATGCATACCAATGTTATTCGCAGCAACAACAGCGCTGCGCTTGCGTCTCTTGGCCCCGACACGGGTTTTGACGCGGTAAATGATTTTCCTATGGTGGCGGAAAAACTCGCCCGCTTTCTGGACTTGCTTCATTCACGGGGCAAGCTTCCCAAGACAATACTCTACAGCCTTAACATCAACGATCTGTACCCAATGGCAACGCTTGCGGGCTGTTTTCAGGAAGCAATTCCCGGCAAAATACAGCTTGGTTCAGGCTGGTGGTTCCTCGATCATATTGACGGTATGGAAACCCAGATGCGGCTTTTGGGGAATACCGGTCTGCTTTCCCGTTTTGTGGGAATGCTCACCGACTCCCGCAGTTTTCTTTCATATCCCCGGCATGAATATTTCCCCCGCATACTCTGTAATATTCTGGGGACATGGGCGGAGAACGGCGAAATTCCCAATGACTTTGAACTGCTCGGCGCTATGGTAAGGGATATTTCGTTTAGAAATGCCGAACGTTATTTTGCCATAGCATAACAAAAGACATATACCATCTGCCCAAGAATTGTACAGAGTTTTTAATTACATATTAGAAAGCAGAACCACAACGCGATTCGCCTATGGATTTTTCTCCCATAAGCCGTTATGATTAACTGGTGGACTATGATGTAGCTATTATCGGCTGCGGGGTGTCCGGGGCGAATATCGCACGGCGGCTTTCGGCCTACAATATCAAAACGGCGATTCTTGAAAAAGCGGCGGATGTGTCGTTTGGCACGTCCAAGGCCAATTCGGGCATTGTTCACGGCGGTTTTCACCATAACAAAAAATACCTCAAGGCGCGGCTGGAAATTCAGGGAAACCTTATGTTTGATCAGCTCAGGCAGGAATTAAATTTTCCATTTGAGCGCTGCGGCATTATTGTGGCGGCCCTGCATGATGATGAAATGAAGGCTGTGGAACATCTGTATATGCAGGGGGTGGAAAACGGAGTCATCGGCATTGAGCTTTGTTCCCGCGAGCGTATTCTGGAACTGGAACCCAAGCTCAATTATGACACTGTTGGCGGATTGTATGCGCCCGGCGGCGGTATAGTCGAGTCGTACCGTTTTGTGTTTGCGCTGGTGGAATCGGCGCTGAAAAACGGCGTTGAATTGTTTACTAATTTTAAGATAAGCGCGGCGCGGCGGAATGAAAGTTCAGGATATTGGACGATCAGCGCCGAAGATGGCCGCAGCCTTAATGCCCGTTATGCGGTTAACGCAGCGGGTCTGTTTGCCGATGAGGTTTCGGCGGTTTTTGGCGGCGAGGAATTTTCGATTAAAGCCCGCAAAGGCGAATATTTTTTAATGGATCGACTAACGCGGGCCTGTCCTGACCGGGTGGTTTTTCCGGTTCCGACCGCGATTTCCAAAGGTATGCTGGTGATCCCCACGGTTGAGGGAACCGTGCTGGTCGGCCCCACCGCGGATGCAACGGATGACAAATACGATTTTGCCACAACAAGCGAGCGGCTTGAGCAAATACTCGATTCAGGAAAGACGATGATTCCTTTTTTAAGCCGAAACGATGTAATCACCAGCTTTGCGGGACTGCGGCCCTGCCTTGACGATGATTTTTATATTGAGCCGTCACAAAAAGCGCCGGCCTTTGTGCAGGTGGCAGGGATTCAGAGTCCGGGCCTGACCGCTTCACCGGCTATTGGCGAATATGTCAAAAACATTCTGCGGGACATGGGGCTGGAGTTGCAGGAAAAGCCCGGCTGGGACCCGTATGTCGAGGATCATCCCCGTTTGCGGGAACTCGATCCCTTTGCGCTTGACGCGCTCATCGCCACTGATCCCGCATGGGGAAACGTTGTCTGCCGCTGCGAAAATGTCAGCGAGGCGGAGATCATACAGGCCGTGCGCCTGGGTCATCATACGCTGGACGGAGTAAAATATTTTACCCGCGCCCAAATGGGCCGCTGTCAGGGGGGCTTTTGCACGTACAAGATCATCAAGATCATCATGCGGGAAACCGGCCTTTCATGGAATGAGATTACCAAGCACGGCGGGGCGAGCCGTCTTTTGGAGGCTGAACTATGAAAGAACTCCAATACGATGCGGTGGTAATCGGCGGCGGGGCAGCGGGCATGGCAGCGGCGCTGGAACTTGAGGCCGCTGGTTTTTCCTGCGCTATTATTGAGCGTGAGGATCATCTGGGCGGTATTCTCATGCAGTGTATTCACAACGGATTCGGCCTGCACGAATTTTCCGAAGAACTCACCGGCCCGGAATTCGCGGAACGTTTTATTGAGCGGGTAATAAAATCAAAAATCGCCGTATACTTAAACGCAACGGTAACGCAATTTACCAATAATGCCGCGCCGTCCTCTGCTAAAGAGCTGCTCTGCGTTTCACCTGAGGGCGTTATGCGTATACAAAGCCGGGCAATGATACTGGCAATGGGCTGCCGCGAGCGGAACCGGGGCAATGTGCGAATTCCCGGCGCGCGTCCTGCCGGAGTGTTTACCGCCGGTCTTGCCCAGCGGCTTGTTAACATCGAAGGGTATATTCCCGGAAAAGAAGTTGTGGTCATCGGGTCAGGCGACATAGGACTTATCATGGCGCGGCGGATGAGCTGGGTTGGCTGCGCGGTAAAGGCGGTTATAGAGATCATGCCCTACCCCGCCGGACTTACCCGGAACATTGTTCAATGTCTGCGGGATTTTGACATTCCGCTGTACCTTTCCTGCCAGACCACGAGCATTTTTGGCAATGACCGGGTTGAAGGTGTTGAAGTGAGTCCCATGGAAAACGGTATTCTCGTTCCCGAAAAACGTTTCCGCATTGACTGTGATACGGTGCTGCTTTCCGTTGGGCTGGTTCCTGAAAACGAACTTTCCAGAGCAGCCGGTGTGGAACTGAACGGAGCGACCGGCGGCCCACTGGTGGATTCGAATTTGATGACCACTGTTGACGGCGTTTTTGCCTGCGGCAATGTGCTTCATGTTCATGATCTTGTTGACTGGGTTTCAGAGGAGAGCCGCAGGGCGGGCCGTTATGCCGCGGAATGGCTCAGAGGAGAGCGGCCGGAATTGCAGATACGGGCAAAGGCCGGTTCCAATGTGCGTTATGTGAATCCCGTACGGATCAATCCCCGGCGGGAAAATCAGATTTACCTTCGCTCACTGGTAGTAAAAAATGACGCTGTACTGGAACTCCGGCTTGATAACCGCATGATCCGCAGCATCAAGAAAAGCCATGTTCAGCCTTCGGAAATGATCAGCCTTACTGTAGGCCCCAAAGATTTTCCGGGACAGACAGCGGGAATGGATTCAGTTTTGGAATTCAGTATTGTATAATGAAATGAGGAATTAAAAGTGAAGGAGTTAGTTTGTATTGTCTGTCCCATTGGCTGCTCTTTGCGTGTTGAAGAAGGACCTGCTGCCACGGACGGTTTGCCCGCGATAAGCGTAAGCGGCAACCGCTGTCCCCGCGGCGCGGCCTACGCGCAGGAAGAAATACGCGCTCCCAAGCGGATGATTACCGCTACCTGTGCTATTAGCGGTGCTGATAATAACGCCGCCGGGGCAAGCAGCGCC
>JAIRUN010000098.1 GCA_031254365.1 Treponema sp.
TTGGAGGAAAAATGAAATTTACCAATGGCTATTGGCAGATCAGGGATGGAGTGGAACCCCATTTTGCGGGGAGCGCAATAGAGGCGGAACAGCAGGGGGATGAGCTTGTAGTATACGCGCCGGAAAGACAGATCCGGTACAGATGGGACACCCTTAATATGCCGCTTCTTACGGTGCGTTATTCCAGCCCAATGCGCAATGTGATTAAAGTGCGGATTTCCCATTTTGAGGGAGGGCCGGACAAGGGGCCGCATTTTCCGCTGGAAAGCGATTCCAAGTTCAAGCCTTCAGTGCGCATAACAAAAGAAAAATCAGTTCTGGAAAGCGGAGATCTGTCGGTATTGGTTGATCATGATTCCGGCTGGACGAACCGGTTCACAGGCGGCGGCAAGATGCTGACCAAAAACCAGTACAAATCCACCGCATATATGATAGACCGTGGAAAAGGGTCTTTTATTAAAGAAGAACTTTCCCTTTCAGTGGGGGAGCTGGTATACGGCCTTGGCGAGCGTTTCGGCCCATTTGTAAAAAACGGACAGATCGTTGACATTTGGAACGCTGACGGAGGCACTGCCAGCGAACAGGCCTACAAAAACATTCCCTTTTACATGACTAACCGGGGCTACGGCGTATTCATCAATGATTCCGGTTTGGTTTCTCTTGAGATTGGCAGTGAAAAAACTTCACGGGTGCAATTCTGCGCAAGCGGAGAAGTTTTGGAATACTTTATCATTTACGGGCCGGAGCCAAAGGCAATTCTGGAACGTTACACCGCCCTTACCGGACGGCCCGCCCTGCCGCCCAAATGGAGTTTCGGCCTTTGGCTTTCAACATCATTTACCACTTCCTACGATGAAAAAACAGTGATGAGTTTTATCAACGGCATGGAAGAGCGGAAGATTCCGCTTTCTGTTTTTCATTTTGACTGCTTCTGGATGAAGGGTTTTAACTGGTGCGATTTTATCTGGGATAAAGAAACCTTTCCCGATCCCAAAGGAATGTTGTCACGGATTAAAACCAAAGGTATTAAAATCTGCGTGTGGATCAATCCATATATTGCCCAGCGTTCCCCGCTTTTTGCGGAGGGGAAGAAGGGCGGCTATTTTCTCAAGCGCGCGGACGGCGCGGTGTACCAGACCGATCAGTGGCAGGCGGGAATGGCTATTGTTGATTTTACCAACCCCGCCGCGGTCAAATGGTATACCGGACATCTTGAAAAACTGATGAAGATGGGAGTTGATTGTTTCAAAACCGATTTTGGCGAGCGTATTCCCGCTGACGCGGTATATTTTGACTCAGGCGATTCAGAGCGGCATCACAATTTTTATACCTTCCTGTATAACAAGGCGGTTTTTGAACTGCTGGAAAAAAAGCGGGGAAAGGGCGAGGCCTGTCTCTTTGCCCGCTCCGCAACTACAGGAGGGCAGCGTTTTCCCGTCCATTGGGGCGGTGACTGCGAATCCACTTTTGAGGCAATGGCCGAAACCCTGCGGGGAGGTCTTTCTCTGGGGCTTTGCGGTTTTGGTTTTTGGAGCCACGACATTGGCGGCTTTGAAGGAACTCCCAATGCCGCCCTGTTCAAACGCTGGCTCGCCTTTGGGCTGCTTTCTTCACATTCACGGCTGCATGGCAGCACTTCCTATCGCGTTCCCTGGAGCGTGGATGAAGAATCCGCCGAGGTCTGCCGCTTCTTCACCGATCTTAAGGCCCGCCTTTTGCCGTATATTTTGAAGGCCGCGCAGGAAGCCAGCAAAAAGGGCATCCCTGTGTTACGCGCAATGTTCCTCGAATTCCCTGATGATCAATCCTGCGCGTATTTGGATCGCCAGTATATGCTCGGCCCGGATCTGCTCGTTGCGCCGGTATTCAGCGAAGATGGAGAAGTCTCCTATTATCTTCCCGAAGGTGAATGGAAACAGCTTCTGACCGGTGAGACAGTGCAAGGCGGACGCTGGATCAGCGAGAAACACGGTTACCTGAGTATGCCGCTATTGGTCCGTCCCGGCAAGGAATTAATTTGAATCGCATAACAATGCGGCGTTTTTTTGCCGCAGAAATCTTCGTCAGTGGTTTCGCCGCCAAGATCGACAACCCTTAAGCCGGGGAAACGGGCCGCGAGCCCTGCTTCCAGTTCGGCGGCGCTGGTTTTGAAGTGTCTGGTATTGACGCTGAACCATATTGTGCCGCCCGGAGCGAGCAGGGCAAGGCAGCGGGAAACAAGTTCAATATGATCCCGCTGCAAATCCAGAACAGCGGTCATTTTTTTTGAGTTTGAGAATGTTGGGGGATCAAGAACAATGATGTCCCATGTTTTTTTCGCTGCCAGAGCGCGGGCAGGGAAGGAGAGGGCATCGCAGCGGATGAGCCGGTGCGTTTGCGTGTACGTTCCCGAAATAAAATCTTCCATACTGACGATTGCCGCATGGTATCCGTTAAGCGAAAAATTTTCCTGCGCCCAGTCAAGATAGGTATTGGAAATATCAACCGAATCGGTTGAAGCGGCATTGCCGCCAGCGGCATATACGGAAAAGGAAGCGGTATAACAGAAAAGGTTCAGCACCCGTTTACCTGCCGCTTCCTGCCTGACCATATTGCGCATAACACGCCGGTCAAGGAACAGTCCCGTATCAAGATAATCAGAAAGATTAACCCGGAATCGCAGACCCCCTTCGCTTATTACACGGGTAAAACCCTGCCCGCCGGCTTTTTCATACTGGGCAAGGCCCCGCTGCCGTTTGCGCTGCCTGATAAAAATATTGCGGGGATCAATTGACAGGGCCAGCGCAGCGGCGTTTTTCATTGCCGCAAGCCAGCGCTCTTCCGATTCTTCATCCTTTTCGTATGGACGCTGATACAGGGAACCGGCAACAGCATCGCCGTAAAAATCAATAAGCAGCGGAATTTCGGGAATGTCCCGGTCATAGAGCCGGAATGCCCCAGCGCCGGTTCGCTTTGCCCATTTTGAAAGATGACGAAACCGTTTTCGCAGACGGTTTACCAGCATCTCTGCCTGTTCAGCGGTCTTTTCGGCTTCTGTTTTTTCCGTTTCCATGGTCACATCATGTTTATGATCGCATTACTTTCAGACACTAATGGGTTTTTCAGGATATTTTTCT
>JAIRUN010000109.1 GCA_031254365.1 Treponema sp.
CCCCTTTACATTCTTTTCAATTTGTGATTAAATGAAGTTTACTGAGGTTTTCAGAATTGATTTTTGGCCCTGTGGGGCTTTTTGAGGAAGGATATTATGTCACGAACCTGCGATATTTGCGGAAAACATACCTTGACCGGCAACAAGGTTAGCCACGCCAAAAACCGTACCCGCCGTACTTGGAAACCCAATCTGGTGAAGGTAAAAACACAGGCGGATGGTACTACTTTTACCGTAAAAATTTGCGCCCGCTGCCTGAAAAGCGACTATATCACCAAGAAAGTCTAATCCTGCGCTATGGGGAACTCACGGCCCATACTCTTTTTTGACTCAGGCATTGGCGGTATTTCCTATTGCCGTCATTTTCACGAGCGTAATCCCGCTGTGCCTGTTGTCTATCTTGCTGATCGTCTGCATTTCCCCTACGGAACGAAAAAACCGGATGAGGTAATCTCAATTTTAACGGCCCTTGTTGAACAGATTATTCCCATAGTTGATCCGCAAATCTTTGTAATTGCCTGTAATAGCGCCGCTGTTTCCGCGCTTGCCCCGCTGCGGGAGCGTTTTCCCCAGCTTCCCTTTGTGGGAGTTATTCCGGCGGTAAAGCCTGCGGCCCTTGCGTCCACAAGCGGAAAAATCGGCGTTCTGGCGACTGAACGCACCGTCAATGATCCGTATATCAGGGAGCTTGCCGCCCAATTCGGCGGCGGTGAAATCGTGGGGATTGCCGCGCCGGAGCTGGCTGAATTTCTGGAACGTCATTTTGTCACTGCGACAGCGGAAGAAAAACTGGAAATTGCGCGGCGTTATTTGAGCCGCTTCCGCGCCGCCGGAGTTGACACGCTGGTGCTTGGCTGCACCCACTTTTTGTTTCTGGCGGATGAATTCCGCAAAGAAGCAGCGCCTGACATTACGATCTTTGAATCTCTCGAAGGAATATCCCGGCGTGTTGAATCATTGCTGGCCGGTTCCGCTGCTGAGGCGGGGGCTGCGGCTGAGATTGCCGTTGCGGCCCCAAACCGCTTGCTGCTGACCGGCTCATCACCTGCTGAAACTTCATGGCAGGATTGGGCGGATCGTCTGGGTTTCAACCTCTTGCTGCTGGAGGATGCATGAGGGGCCTTGTTATGAGCGGTTCCCATAATGTTTTTATTGTGCGGCCTATGTCGCCTAACGATGATGAATGCGGCGATCTTGAATGTCGTATCAAAGGAAAAGTCCTTAAAGCCGCCGAGGGTTTATACAACCCCCTTGCTCCTGGGGATCAGGTGATTGTTGAGCGGGACTCAGGACATCCGGGAACGGGGCTGATCCTTGATATGGAAAAACGAAAGAATCTGTTCAGCCGTTTTAACCAGAAGGGCGGCGCTTCCCAGAGTCTTGCCGCGAATGTGGATTTGGTTCTCTGCCTTACCAGCGCGGCCTCTCCCCCGTTCAGGCCCCGCTTTCTTGACCGGGTTCTTTTGCAGGCGGATTTTGCGGAAATACCAGCGGCGATCATCTGCAATAAAATTGATGTGGATATTGACGACATTGATGTTGATGAGCGGCTTGAAGATTTCCTGCGCATCGGCTGTCCGGTGCTGCGGGTTTCGGCTAAAACAGGCGAAGGGCTGGACGAACTGCGAAAACTCATTGCCGGAAAATGTTCCGTGCTTGTGGGACAGTCCGGCGTGGGCAAATCGAGTCTCATAAATGCCCTGCTGCCTGAACTTAATATTAAAACCGGAACGATTAACCAGAAATATGACCGGGGAAATCACACCACTACCATGTCGTTTATGATAGAATTGCCGCCAAATGGCAACGAAGGCGAAAATACCACAACCCGCATTATTGACACGCCGGGGATACGCCGCTTTGTACCGGACGGAATTACAGCTAATGATCTGATTCTTTATATGCGGGAATTTTCGTTTCTTGCGGGGGCCTGTACCTACGGTCTTTCCTGTTCGCACCGGATAGAGCCGGGATGTAAAATAATGGAAGCTGTCGCCGCCGGAGTCATCCATGAGGACCGCTACAACAGCTTCCTGCGAATTCAGGATGAACTTGCCGGAAAAAACAATGTCGATTGAAAAAGACGCGTTAACAGACAAAACATTACAGTTGCTTGAGTATGCGGCGATCATGGATCGGGTTGCATCCGGTTCAATGAGCGAGGAATCATCGGCAATGCTGCGAAACGAAAAACCCGCCTCTGATTCCGGCGCTGTCGCGGAAATGAAGGAAGCGGCCGCGGCGATTCTTTCGCGGATAGATTCAGGCGATGCGGAACCACGTTCAAGCCTGCCGTCCATTGGTTTTGTGCTGCCCAAGCTCGCGGCAGAAGGAATGGCCCTTGAAATTGACGAACTCTGGGCCATTGGAATGTTTGTCGAGCGGGGAACGGAGCTTTGCAAGTGGATTGCGCCGCCGTCCGCTCCAATGCTGCCGTCCGCGCCAGTAACGCAATCCGCGCTTGCCGGCCTTTTGCAGAATCTTCCTGATTGCAATGCTGTGAGCATCGAGATTTTCCGCATATTGGATCGTGAGGGGAAATTGCGGGATTTACCGGAACTGCGCACGATCAAGCGGCGGATACAAAGTCTTAATGTTGATCTTGAGGCAGCGGTTGCCCGTTATGCCGCCACTGAGGAACACCGGCGTATGCTGCAATCGGCAGTACCTTCGCAGCGGGACGGCAGAATCGTACTGGCGGTCAAGGCGAATTTCCGCGGCCGCATACGGGGTATTGTTCACGAAGTTTCTTCCAGCGGGCAGACCATTTTTATAGAGCCGGAAGAAGTAGTAGAGAAAAACAACGACATTCTTATTGAACAGCGGAATCTTGACGCGGCGATACAGCGGATTATGCGGGAATTAACCGCCGCAATTGCCGTGCATAAGGAAGCCCTTGAAACATTTCACCTGTCGCTGCTGCGCATTGAATGTCTGCGGGCAAAGGCCCGTTATTCACGCGACATCAAGGGGCATTTTGCCCGCCGCAGCAGCGGCGACTGCGGCAGCGGCGACTGCAGCGAAAATAATTTTATTCTCAGACAGGCGCGGCATCCCCTGTTAAAAAACGCGGTTCCCATTGATCTTGAAATGGACGGCGGCATCAATACCCTGATCATCACCGGGCCCAACACCGGCGGCAAGACCGTGGCACTGAAAACCGCCGGCCTCTTTGCCATGATGAATCAGAGCGGCCTTGCCCTGCCCGCTGCCGAGGGAACGCTTCTTCCGGTTTTTGACGGGGTGTATGCTGACATTGGCGATGAACAGTCAATCGGACAGTCGCTTTCAACTTTTTCCGCGCACATCACCAATATTGCCGGTATCATCACCCATTGCACAGAACGTTCTTTGATTCTGCTGGATGAACTCGGTTCGGGAACCGATCCA
The DNA here is from genome assembly GCA_031254365.1 of Treponema sp. GTDB lineage: Bacteria > Spirochaetota > Spirochaetia > Treponematales > Breznakiellaceae > WQXQ01. The sequence continues at coordinate 3,391 of JAIRUN010000109.1, forward strand.
ACAGAAGGCAGCGCAATTGCCATGGCGATACTCGATCACCTGATCGAAAAAAAATCGCGGCTCATCATAACCACCCATCACGGTGTGTTAAAAAATTACGGCTATACACGGCAGGGCGTAGAAAACGCTTCGGTGGAATTTGATTCGCGCACCCTGTCGCCCACTTACCGGATCATCACCGGCATTCCCGGTGAAAGCCGGGCCTTGGACATTGCGGGGCAGAACGGCCTCCCCCTTGATATTGTTGCACAGGCGCGCGGCTATCTGGACGAGGAACGTTCCGATGTTTCAGCATTGATTCGCGGCCTCAAGGAGAAGCACAGAGAACTGGATTCCGCTGCCGAAGAATCCAAAGCCGGACAAATGCGGCTGCGGGAAGATCGCCGTCAGGCGGATTTGAAAGAACTGCGCCTGCGGCAAAAAGAAGCGGAACTCAAGGCGGGCGCGCTGGGAAAACTCCGCCTGCTGTTAGACGAAAGCCGGAAGACTCTTGAAAATCTGGTGCGTGAAGTCCGTGAAGGCGAATTGAGCCGTGACAAAACCCTCAAGGTGAAAGAATTTTTGAGCGAGCTTGCCCGCACTGTCGCCGAAGAAGAAAACGCCCTTGATGAGGAGGAACGTGCGATAGGTATAGAACGGCAGGAAACCGGAACAGAATTTGCTCCGGGCGTGGAAGTTTTTGCCGGTAAACGCAAACAGCGGGGAACCATAGTACGGTTGGATAAAAAAACTCCCGCAGGAAACATCTGGATTGTTGAAACAGGTTCACTCAAGATCAGTTTTCCTGAAAGGGAACTCATCCCCGCGGCTCCATCCCAAACGCCGCTGTCACCGCTCATTGCGGCTGATCTTGCCTCATCCGCAGCCGCCTGCTTTGAACTCAACCTGCGGGGTATGCGGCTTGGTGAAGCCATTGAAGCCCTGCGCTGCCAAATCGACGCGGCAACACTTTCCGGCTTGAAAAATTTTTCTGTGGTTCACGGAAAGGGAGACGGCATTCTGCAAAAAGGCGTTCACGATTACCTCAAATCGGAACCGGCAGTAGCGGATTACTATTTTTCCCG
>JAIRUN010000159.1 GCA_031254365.1 Treponema sp.
ACCGACGAAATAGGCGGGATTATTGATAATTATTATAAGCCTGCCCATCCCGGTATAAGAATCAATTATTCTATGTTCCCGACGGAACAGTTTTCAGACAGGTTAGATCGGGTTTTGACATCAGGCCGCGGAGCGCCGGATGTCTTTGCTTTAGAATCCTCCTTTGTCCGCAAATATGTCGAATCAGGACTTCTCCTGGATCTTACCGATGTTTATGAAAGAAACAGAAGCAAGCTCCTTGCATATCCGGTAGAAGTCGGAACATACAACGGCAGAGTATACGCGCTGTCATGGCAGGCATGTCCTGGCGCAATGTTCTACCGCCGCAGTTTAGCCAGGAGATATCTTGGCACTGACGATCCGGCAGTTGTGCAGACATACTTCGCCAATCCTGACAAATTCCTTCAAACCGCTGGTCTTCTTAAAACGAATTCAGGCGGCTCATGCGTAGTAGTAGCGAGTCTTGGCGATCTCCAAATCCCGTTTTTCAGCGCGCGCGAACAGCCGTGGATAGTAAACAACAGGCTTGTTATTGATCCGTTTCTGGAGCAGTTCCTTGACATCTGCAAGACTCTGCATGACAAGCGCTGGGAAGGCGGCGTTGGTCAGTGGTCGGAGGGCTGGTTTGCCGGTATGAAAAGCGAGCTTAGGGATTATAACGGAAAACGGCTGGAAGTTTTTTCATATTTTCTTCCCACATGGGGTCTCCACTATGTACTTAAGACCAATGCTCCTGATACATCAGGCGACTGGGCAATGATTCCGGGGCCTGTTCCTTATCGCTGGGGCGGTACATGGATTGGCGCTAATAAAAATACCGGAAACCCTGATGCTGTAAAACAAATGATCGAATGGATTACCACCAATGACAACTTTCTCAGGCAGTATGCTCTGGATTCAGGGGACATGGTCAGTAATGTTAATGTTATAAACAACATTCAAGGCAGGTTCAACGAACCTTTCCTGGGCGGACAAAACCACTACGCCGAATTTGCCGCGATGGCGTTAGGCATCAACGGAAGATTGACACAGAGTTATGATGACACAATTCAGGCTTATTTCAGGGAAGCGCTTACTTCTTATGTAAACGGTGAAAAGACCAAAGCGCAAACACTTGCCGATTTCAGGCGGCAGGTAGAATCCGCGCTTGGTCTGTAATGAACCGAAGATTCATTTAATCGTATACAGTTCCAGATTCGCGTCCAGAAAATCCGTAAAGGCCAGATACTTTCCGTCAGGCGAAACCGCAAGACCCGTTGGCTGGTTGCGGCCCCAGACCCTTTCTTCCACGGTAAGATCAGCCGCGTTCAGCATATAGATTGCCCCGAATTCCGGGCCGGGTCTGGTATAGTCTTCGGGGTTGTTGCGTCCGCGGGAAGAAGCAAAGACACGCCTGCCGTCCGGGGAAAGGACTATGGTGTTGATGTTGGGGCCTATTCGCTTTGAAACGAGCAATGCCCCGGTAGAAGCGTTGAGTATGTTCACCGTACCCCGGTACATATCCGAGACATACAGTTTGCCGTCCCGGTAAATCACATGGCGGACCGCGCCCTGTCCTTCATAAAGCCTGAAACGCCTGCTTACCCGGTTCTCCTTCATATCAACCACCGCAATGACAGGCTCATCGTAAATGGCGGTATACAGAAGCCCGCCGTCAGGCGAAAAAGCCATGCCGCGCGGCGTACCGCCCACCGGAATACGGCGGAGCAGCGTTTTTGTTTCAGAATCAATGACGCTTATATCACAGCTTACCCAGTTGGATACCAGCGTCAGATTCCCCGCCGGGTTCTGGACTATTACTTTGGGAAGTACGCCGCCGGTTCCCACGGATATTTTGTAATCAAGAGTATCAAGATTAAAAATATGCACTTTGTTTTCCACCATGTTGGAGACCCAGAGTTCCCGCCGTTGTTCATCGATCATGGCTTCCACAAAGCCCACTGCCCTGCTTCCCGGTACGGAAAGCCGTTTCTCAAAAACAAGGGATTGTTCAAAACGGAACACGTCAATGCCGTGCTGGTCGAGCAGGGGAACAAATAACCGCCTGCCGTCAGGGGCCCAATACGCGCTTTTGGGCTGGGCTCCGGTCACGTATTCCCCGGTATATTCCAGAACGCCGCTTTCATTTTCCAGTTTTATTTGCGCAAGGCCGTTTTTAAGGGGCAGCGCCGCGCTGGTATACTCAACGCTCCGGTAACCGGCCGCGCTGAAACGCAAAGTGCCGCTACCAGCTATGCGGTAATTTCGTATACCGGCAGCTGTGGAAAGTGGCCGTTGCAATTCACCATTGAGGTAAACGGCCAAATCAGGCGGCGCTGATTTAAGACCAAAGGAAAGCGCCTGAGCCTCAAGCAAACCCGGCTGTAATTGCGACAGCAGCAAAAGCGGTATTAAGCGAAACACCGTTAATCTGAAATCACACATTAAAACACCTGCCTTTAATATTAGTTATTGTTACTTTAGCGTCACTTTGAGCTTTACCGGATTATGATCAGAATGTTTAAAATCAAGGGCGAATGTTTCTACCGAAACAAGTTCCACATTGGGCGAAAGAATAAAGCCGTCAATCACATACAGTTGGGTTTCTTCGGGATTGCCCGAATACGGTTCATTGAGCAGGCGACAGCTCGGTGTCTGTGTATCCACGGCATATTGCCAGCCTGGCGCAAGCAGCGACGGGCTTAAAGTTCCGGCAATAAAATAATCACTGTTCTTCACGGCAAAACGTTCAGGATCAATGCCGGGGAAATTCTGATTAAAGTCGCCGCCTGCGATGCAGTAGTTTCCTTTGGCGTATTCACTGTTGAGGAAATCAAGCAGCGCTTTGGTCTGGGCTTCCCGTCCGCCGCTTGAATCATACGCTTCAAGATGAAGGTTCACGATCACGAGTTCCGCTGCGGAATTTTCCAGCGGAATACGGCTGACCAAAAGACAGCGTTTAAGATTCGCTACACGCACCGGCCATGAAAAAGGATTGGGAAGGCTCATCCGAAAGGCTTCGGTAGTTTCAAAACGGCTCAATGTTAATAAACCGCTTGACACCTTGCCGATGATTTCGGGAAATGGAATGGGAACAAGAAGGCTTTGAAAATTATAGGCAAAGACCGATGAGCCTGAAAAACGCTCCGTAAGGAATTTGCGCTGGTTAATGTAATAGGAACGCTTGGAGGCAATATCGGCTTCCTGCATGAGTGTCACATCACAGTCCGCCCCGGCGATAAATTCCCTGATGCCCGCCAGATTGCGATTAACGTTTTCATCTGTTGCGGGACGGATTGTTTTTCCACCGTCCAGGAAAAAATCCTGGCTTTCATCAAGGGAAGCGTAACCAATGTTCCAGGAAAGCAGGCTGAAAGGAATGCCAACCGAAGGACGGGCCAATGCGGGAACCTGCGACTGGCTCGCATCGCTGAATTGCGGCGCTCCTCCGCTATGGTACTGTATTTCCTGTTTTTCAATTTCCGCCGGACGGTATTCGGCAATGGTGAGGACACCAAAAAAAGCCACTACAAGAAAAATTATCGAACCAATGCCAATCCCTATACCCGCTGCCACGCGCTTGATGATCTTTTTCATTGCCACCCCCTTGAATGAATCTGTCAATAGTTCATTATACCACTCTATTGTGAATTATTAAGCTCCACGCCCAGACATCCTGCAACAGCCCGCTCCCTGCCCGGAATATTTTTATGAATGGGAACATTAACCGCGCGTACCGCGC
>JAIRUN010000039.1 GCA_031254365.1 Treponema sp.
TCCAGTTGGAAGAAGAGCCTGTTGAACTGGAAGAAACCATAGTAGAAGACACTGTTGAGTTGGAAGACGCTATTGAACTGGAAAATTTTCCGGTAGAAGAAACTGTAGAACTGGAAGACTCTATTGAACCGGAAGACACCGGAGCGCTGGAAGGAATCGAAGACCTGAGTCTGGATATAAATTTTGATACCAAAGATGACAGTCTTGCGCAGATTATCCCTGAAGGATTTGAAATAGGTGCGCAAGAAGCCCCGGCTGCTCCCTTTGAAGATGACCTTGAACCCTTTGTCGAAGAAGAACTCGCCGCTGACCCGCTGGCGGAAAGCGTGTCCATGGATGATCTGGCCGATGAAACAGTTACTGCGAGAGGGAACCTTGACCAGAAAAATCTGGATATTCCCGTAGGCTTACAAAGCGAACTGAAAAGGATTCTGACCTATATGGATCAGCTGCTGGAATCTCTTCCTGAAGAAAAGATTGATGAGTTTGCCAGATCTGAGTATTTTGATTCTTATAAAAAACTCTTTAAGGAATTGGGACTGGTATAAACCGGGCTATTAAGGCCCACGGCCCGTATCTGTAATGAGCGAGAACTTTTCCCGGCTTCATTCGCGTTACAATCCCCAAGCCGAAGCGGAACGCTACATCGACGCGCTCAATTTAAGCGGCAGTATCGAATATTTTATCCTGATAGAACCTGGCATGGGTTACCTGATCCCGGCGCTGCAAAGCCGCTGTAAGGGAAGCGCTATCATTGCGCTTCACGCTGACAGCCGTTTCAGAGAACAGTCCTGTTCCATGGAACAGGCTGTGGAAGGGGCCGGAATTCCAACATGGTATCCTGACAGCGGGGTGAGCGTGCAGGATTTTCTGGAAAAAGAAATTCCCGATGTAGGGGCGGCTTCAGTACGCATGATTGAATGGCGGCCCAGTCTTGCCGTATACGGAGAAACATACCTTAAACTCATTCACGAGGCCGCTGAATTCATCAAACGCGCCGATGCCAGTTACCGCACCACCGCGGCGTTCGGCACACGATGGATCAAAAACTTTTTCAGGAATCTCCGTCTGATACGCTCTGCCCTGCTGTTTAAGCCTATGGACTGCCCACTTGTTATTACCGGTTCCGGCCCCGGACTTGAAGATGCCGCGGCGCACATAAGCGCGCTGCAGGACTGCGGTTTTATTCTGGCAGCATCTTCCTCGCTTGCGGCGCTTGCCGCGCGGAACATAGAGCCTGATATGGCGATCAGCACCGATGGCGGCGCATGGGCGCTGCTGCATTTACATTCCTGCTTCCGGCAGCCTGTAATTGCGCATAACAAAGATAAAATATCCGGCAGACTGCCGGGCGGGCTGCCAAGCCTGGCAATTTCCCTGAGCGCCGCCCTCCCCTCCCAATGCGCGGACATTCCCTTTCTGGCGCTGAATGACGGCAGCCTGTGGCAGAGCCTCATCCTCAATGCGCTTGGCATCCCCTCGCTGGCGCTTCCCCAGCGGGGAACGGTAAGCGCTTCCGCCCTTGATCTGGCCCTTGCCCTGAGCCGCGGCAGCATTTACCTTGCCGGAATGGACCTTTCGGTTCGGGACATTCGCAGCCATGCGCGGCCCTATGGTTTTGATCATCTGCTGTACGGAACAGCCTCGCGGCTGCAGCCGCTGTACTCCCAATGCTTTACCCGCTCAAACGCCCTGCGTCAGGGCGGAAGCTACGCAATATACGCCGCATGGTTCAAAAAGCAGCTTGCCGCCTGGCCCGGACGAATCTTCGCGCTTAACGGCAATCATGCGGTGTTTGACAAGTTTATTACGCATAACGTTCAGCCGGGTCATTCCAGAAAAAAGTGGGAAGATCATTTCAGTGCGGTAACCATAAGCACAGACGCAGAGGGGCGATGCCAACAAGGGGCGCAGACATTGATCGCTGCCCTTGATGAGCCGCAATATTCCTCCATTCTGCGCAAAGAATTATCGCCCCTGCTCTTCCCCGCTGTGGCGGAAGCGGAAGTTTCAGTCAGTGAGATAAAGCAGGCAATCAGCAATATTGTCTGCGGGAGGACAAACCGTGGATAGACACGAGTTTTTTGAACGGAATCTGCTGGCCCTTTCGCCGCACAATCCCAATCTCTGCTCCCGGCTGTCAGGCGCGGAAACAACTCTTGACCGCTACCGCTTTCCTGAATCCCGTTCAGGCGAGATCGTTCCCGCTCTGGTTGACCACTCAGGCACGGCCCATCCATTACATTCAATGATCGAACCACAGCGGGAAGCGGAACGTCTGGTGTCAACGTTAAAAGACGAAGGCTTTCTGGTGTTCCTCGGTCTGGGTGGAGGCTTTGCGCCTGAAGCGGCCCTGAACCGCGCCGAGGTCTCCCATGTTTTGATAATCGACTATGACATCAACAGCATTGCGGAATTATTCTGTTCACGGGAATACATCAAAATCATCGGCGACCCCCGCTGTTCCCTGCTGATAGACCCCGCGCCGGAACTCATTGAAGCCTGCATCCTTGAACAGTACCAGCCCGCCCTGTGCGGCGGCATCAGAACATTTCCGCTCCGGGTAAGAGCGGAGTTGGACATTCCCCGGTTCAATGCCGCAGCCGCAGCCATACAGAGAGGCATCGAAAAAGTTTCCTCGGATTATTCGGTACAGGCCCATTTCGGCTCACGCTGGTTTTCAAACATCATCCGCAACATCAAAGCAGCCGAAGCGCAGAACTCAAGCGCTCCTCCCATTCGGGAAGCGGCAATCTGTGCGGCCGGGCCTTCGCTTGATCAGCAGATACCGCTGCTTGCGGAACTCAAACAACAGTCAAAATCAGAACAAAAAGTCTTTATCATTTCCGCCGATACCGCCCTGCCCGCGCTGCTGCATCAGGGGCTGGAGCCTGACGCGGTGGTATCAATCGACTGCCAGCATATCAGCTATTATCATTTTTTGGGACTCGACTGCCGGAAGATTCCCCTGTTTCTGGATATTGCCAGCCCTCCCCTGCTTTCGGCGCTGTCCGCTTCACCCTTCTTTTTTACCGGCGGCCATCCGCTGGCCCAATACATCTCCCGGCATTGGCGGCCCTTGCCCTGTATCGACACTTCAGGCGGCAACGTGACCTATGCCTGTCTTTCCCTTGCGGAAAATCTCGGAGCGCAGCGTATACGGGTATATGGCGCGGACTTCTCCTATCCGAGGGGACATGTCTATGCCAAAGGAACCTACATTTTTCCGTTCTTTGAAAAAAAACAAAACCGCTTCTCCCCTATGGCAGCCCTGTTTTCCACATTCCTGTTTCGCACTCCCTTTCTGCCCCCTGAAGAAAATCAGGCTGAACAGGAAGTTTCCGAACAACGTTATTATGAAACTACTGCCCTGCGTTTTTACCGCCGGAGTTTCGAGGAAAAGGCCAGCCGGATCGATGCGGAGATCATCCCCATACCGGGTATGGGAGCGCCGGTTCATATAGAGCGGAAATCCCATACCGGTCATGCGCGGCAACTGAGAATCTTTGCCGCTGGCAGGGCTCAGATGGGATCAGACGAATTTCTGGAACAGTACCGGCAGGCCATAGCCGCGCTGCCGATTCCCGGCATTGATTCAGGGGCGTATATACAGCGTCTCAATACTGAACAGCGGCAGGTTTTTACCACCCTGCTCCCCCTGGCAGCGGCCCTCAAAAAACGGCAGAGCGGGCTTACAACCGGGGAATTGATTGAAGAAGTCAAACATCATTGCATTCATGAAATAGACCGGGTATTGGGCCAGGATATGCCGGATCGATATTGACACTCCGCGCTATACCATATATTATCTGTAAAAATGGCTGATCAAATTTTTGATGAAGACATAGACCCTGAGATTGCCGCTTTATTGGGAACCGGTGTAGATACACTGACTGCCGGAGAAAACCCCAATGCGGATGATTTTGACGATGACAGCGCCGACTCAGGCGACAACGGAGAAACAGCGGGTGTAGACCTCAGCGTCGGAAAATTGCCTGAAATAAAAAAACGCTTTGAAAAGACTCCCCATCAATTTCTTGCTGACCCCAATTATTACAAGACGGCCCTTGTTGGAGAAGGAGACATATCCCAGCGCATACATGGTCTTTTGCAGAAATATCTCAATGCCAAGGACCCAAAGGATCGGAGTGTTTTCCGTCAGCAGATCACTACCGCTTATTGGGATTTCCTCTCAAACGTGGCAAAAAAAACGCCGGGAAACCTTCCGCCGCCGAAAAAATTCCTGCTTCGTTTTGGCCTGCTGCATCCTACCCTCATCAGTACCGAGACCAGAGATTTTCTCAGTAAACTGGTAGTGGAAAATGAGCTTAATCAGCCCATATATTATTTGGATGAGTGGCTCAAGGGAGTTGGAACAGGCCTTATAAATCCCTCCACCACCGATGAAGTACGAGTAGCAAAAGGCAACAATCAAGCCCACATGAAGCAGTTGTTTGATAAGGCATCGGGAAAACTTGATGGGTCCAAAGCCCTGCTCAAGGCAAAAAGTGACGAGCGCCTGAATTTCGAGGCAACATTAAAAGATCAGTTCAACATAATCATGGAAAAAAATCCCATGCACGATATTCCTAATGTCAATCTTCCCTACAATGAAGGCCAGAAACGTCTCTTTAACACTATACAGGATACCCTGAAAAATATGCTGCGCTCCGATCATGAATTAACCGGTTATTTAAAGGAGTATCGTCAAGCTGAAAGTGATGTTGCTGTTTTACATTCCAAGGTCGAAGCCGAAGGAGGGGCCACGTCGATTGATGTTGAAGCGGTAGACACCGAATTTGAAACAGTACGCCAGGTAGCAAAGATGACTGTTGGCAGAAAGGGAAATCACTTCCCGCTCTTAACCAGTGAATATTTCCACTGCGGCCCCAATGATGTGGGTTTTCGGGAAAATGTCATTGCCATACTCTCCCATATCGAGAGTATCGACATGGAAGTTTTTTACCGCGCCCACAAAAACCGGCTCAACCGCATTGTTCCATTTGTGGTACTCCTCCCCACTTACGGCGATATGGGAGCATGCTGGGAACCATTTGATAAACATAACCGGGCAACCAGCCGGGGACGCATTTTTGTCCCCATGTATCCCAAAAACATATACATTGCCCTGCTTTCCGCGGTAGCGGATCTCCGCTGGCAGGTTGCCAAAGAAAAAGCCTCCTACTACTGGATGGAAGAGGGTCTGACCGGAAACTATTATCAATGGTTCGCGGCCCAAAAACTCAAGGGCAATATAAAAGATTATTTTGTCCGGGATTATATTTTATGGATGACCAAGGAATCGGAAGGCATACAAAAACTTGAGAAGGAAGTCCGTGGAGCTTTCTGGCGTTTTATGCCCTTCTCACAGGAAGTTAAGGAAAAACTTAAAAACCGAAGCTATGTATATCAGGAACTGTGCCAGCGGGATTCGAACCGGGCCATGTCATCCGGATATTAAGATTGGTGAAAAGAACCGCACTATCACAATTACTTGTATTTTTTATCGCGGTTCTTGTCTGCGTTTCCTGCGCAGCTTGTATGCGGCCCATTCCTTCACCACAAATTGAATTTGCCCTGGGTACTGTTTGCAATGTCAATCTCTACGAAAATAGAAACAGCAAACTCTATTCCCGCATATTTTCACGGATACGGGAAATTGACCGTACCATGAGTGTTTCAGGCTTGTCCATGATAAATCAAAATGCGGGAATCGCGCCGGTGCAGGTACAGGCAGACCTGCTCGAAGTGCTGGAAAAGGCATCGCATTACGCTGAATTATCAGGCGGCGCGTTTGATCCCACGATTGGGCCGCTGGTGAATCTCTGGGGCATTGGCACTATGAATGAACAAGTTCCCGATGCGGCGGAAATCGCCGAAGCGCTGGTGCTGGTGAACTGGCAAGATTTAATTATCGACCGGAATGCGGGAACTGTTTTTCTGCGGCAGCCCGGCATGGCGCTGGATTTGGGGGCCATTGCCAAAGGATACGCCGCAGATGAAGCGGCACGGCTGGCATGGGAAGGCGGGGCCAAACGCGGCATATTTGAACTCGGCGGTGATATTGCTGCCCTCGGTTCCAGAGGAATCGATTCCCGTGGAACAGCCGCACCCTGGCGTATCGGTATTCAGGACCCCCTGGATGAACGCGGCGTTACCATCGGCGTTCTGTCGGTTCATGACAAATGCGTTGTTACCTCAGGCGTGTATGAACGCTATTTTGAATTGGAAGACCAGCGCTACCATCACATCCTTTCAACCACAGACGGGTATCCGGTAGATAACGGCCTGCTATCAGTAACAATTCTCGCGGATCGGGCTATTGACGCGGACGGCCTTTCAACTGCGGTCTTTGTTCTGGGTTACGCAAAAGGCCGTTCCCTGCTCGATTCAATCCCCGGCGCTGAAGCGGTTTTTATTTTTAATGATCGCAGTGTCCGTATCACAAACGGCCTGCGGGAATCTTTCACACTTACAAATGATGCGTATTT
>JAIRUN010000041.1 GCA_031254365.1 Treponema sp.
GCAAAGTCGGCATCCCTTCCCGGTCTGGGGGAACGGATCGGCAATTCATTTACCAACCGCGCCGAAGCCATACTCAAATGGTTTACCGGGCGGGCGGACACCGTGTTTCAGAAATAAAAAAAGATGCCTCAAAAAAAGTAACCAAAAAGACGCTTGACGCTTTTACTGTTCCTGATATAGTAGAAAAAGTGAAACATTCAACATTGGTTCTGTTATTGCTGTTATCCGTACTACTATGTTTCTCCTGCCGGGGAACCTCTTCCGTACTGGAGAACAGGCAGAAACCGGAAAGCATGGAACAGGATGGAGATGATACAGAAGAAACCGATCTGCTTATCGATCTGCCCTCGCCGGGAGCGGCACTGCCGGTGTCGGCGTTTGGAGAAATATGGGCCTATGTAGTGGCAGGCCGGGAAGCGGCGCTGATACCGGGGCTGCCTATTTCTGACATAGGGTACTTTGGCGCGGACATAGGTATCTATGGCGCACTCATTGATGTACCTGAACGCCACAATCTGCCGGCCTTTTCAGGACGGGTACACATGGTGGTGAAATGTGACAGCAGATCATTAAGCCACTTTACTCTGATCCCTGGCAGCGCCGAGCGGAAGGCCCTTATCGCAGATCTTCTCGCCGCAACCAGAAATTTTGACGGTTTACAGATAGATTTTGAAAATGTCCCCCTGCGGGCTGCTGAACCTTTCCTCAGTTTTCTGGCGGAACTCAGGGCCGGATTGGGAAACAAGATGTTTACCATAGCCCTGCCTGCCCGTAACAGAAAAATCAATGACGATATATATGACTACGAAAAAATAGCTCCGCTCGTGGACCGGATTCTCGTAATGGCGTATGATGAACATTGGTCAACCAGCCGCCCCGGCTCCATTGCATCCCTTTTATGGTGCAAACGGGTGGCGGATTACTCCCTCAATATTATCGGCAAAGAAAAACTGATCATGGGCCTGCCTTTTTACGGACGCGCATGGGGCAATACCAACCCGTCCCGCGCCCTGATCTATTCCAGCATTGAGACAATTATCAAAGAAAACAATGTTACTGATATTCATCGGGAAAATGGCATCCCCACCTTTGACTATGAAATCCCTGTATCGATCAAAGTGTACTATGAAGATGATTATTCCCTTTCCGTCCGCATGGAAATGTATCGGTCAATGGGCGTTGCATCAATCGGCTTCTGGCGGCTCGGTCAGGAAAGCCCCACTGTGTGGAATTATATCAAACTGCACAAATAAAGAAGCCTCTTGCAAGCCGCCTTCAATCAGGCGAGTTCGGCTGCGCGCCGCCATGCGGCATCCACGGCCTGCATTACCGTACCCCGGAATGCGCCCGCCTCCAGCGCGGCGATACCGGCGATGGTAGTACCGCCGGGAGATGTTACCATATCCTTGAGTTCGCCGGGATGTTTACCGGTTTCCTGAACCATTGCGGCGGAACCGAGAACAGTCTGTGCAGCGTAACGCAGGGCCTTGTCCCGTGGCAGCCCGGCGCGGACTCCGCCGTCGGCAAGAGCCTCAATAAACAGATACACAAAAGCCGGGCCTGAACCGGAAAGCCCGGTAACCGCATTAAGATACTGTTCCTCAAGGCGGTCTACCACACCCGCGCCTTTGAGAATCTGTTCCAGTTCGGCGATTTGCTCCGCCGGAACTTCCGGCGAGGCGGCAAGGGCAATCATCCCCTTTGAAACAAGCGCCGGCGTATTGGGCATAATCCGCACCACTGGCGCTCTGTAAGCCCCTTTTGCCGGAGCGCCGCCGCTTACCACATCCTGAATAATACCTATCGGCCAGCCTGCTGACATGGACACCAAAACCGGCGCTCTTCCCCCTGCCACCCGTGCGCTGACAACCGGGGCAATTTCTTCCAGCACAGATTGCAGCATTTGAGGCTTAACCGCAAGAAAGACGTAATCCCCCTTTTCAACCGCCTCGGTATTGGAAGCGTATACCGCCGCCCCCATAGCCGCAGCCGCAGCCTGTGCTTTTGACACATCAACATCGGTAAAACCAATACGTGCGCCGCCACCAGCGCCGCTGGTGACAGCCCCCTTCATCAGGGCAAAACCCATATTCCCGCTGCCTATGCAAGCAATAGTTCTATTCATGATTCTATAAACACATTTATTTTCATTTCGTCAAGCCGTAACCAAAGGGATATACTATCTCTCCGTTTATGGTTTTACGCCAGGTATACGGTGTCCGGCCCGTAAAATCACGGCTGCCAAACAACACATCCGCAATGCCGCCGCCTTCAGTTCCCGGCAACCATGCCGCGATAAAAGCGTCCCACTTGTTGTACTCATCGCCAATGGTCATGGGCCGGCCTGACATCATAATAACAATCACCGGACACTTATAGCCGCCAGCTTGCCCCAGCACATCCCTGTCATTTGATCGAATGTTGATCTGCGTAGAGCGGTCACCCTCCCCTTCCGCATACGGGTCCTCCCCGATCACCACAATCACCGCGTCAAAAGTTCCGTTGGCTTTCCCGTCTGCCGCGTAGGTAACAGTTGCCTTTCCTTTGGTCGCTTCCTGAATACCCTCCAGCACTGTCGTCCCCTTGGTAATAGGACCGTGCATTCCCTGCCAGGTGATCGTCCATCCGCCGCATTGCATCCCTATATCATTTGCCCCCTGACCGGCAACCAGAATACGCCGGTATTCAGGCAGCCGTGCGATAACATTACGTTCATTGCGCAGCAGCACAAGCGAATCTGCAACCATTTCCCGCGCCGTCTGCCGGTGCGCGCTTGAGCCAACAGGCCCCGCCGCTGTTGTCAGCGGCGTGTCAAATAAACCAATGCTTTGCTTGAACCGGAGAATACGCAGCACCGCATCATCAATACGCGACATCGGAATTTTTCCTTCATTGACCAGATCCTCCAGATTCTTTATAAAAGACACCCAATTATCGCGGCCATTCGTTGCCATAACCATATCCACACCCGCATTGATCGCGTTGGCAATCTGCGCCTTGTATGTACTGCCGGATAACTGCCTCACCGCCGCCCAGTCGGAAACAAGAAAACCTTCAAACCCCATTTCATCTTTTAACAGGCTTGTCAGCAATTCTTTATGCTCATGCATCTTTATCCCGTTCACGCTGGAAAATGAAGGCATCAGCGACAGCGCGCCTGCGTCAATTGCTGCCCGGTACGGCGGAAGAATCCGCTCAATCCCGGCCCGATCAAGCAGCGCGTTACCCTGATTGCGCCCGTTTATTGCCTGCCCTTCGCCCAGAAAATGTTTCATACACGCGGCAGCCCCGCTGTCCTGCAAACCCCTGATATAACCGGCTCCCATAATCGTCACAATATTCACATTCTCGCTGAAAGATTCGTAAGTACGGCCCCAGCGCACATCCTCCGCAACACCCAGCACCGGCGCAAAGTTCCAGCGCACCCCGGTTGCCAGCATTTCTTCCGCGGTAATACGCCCTGCTGCATACGCCGCTTCCGCGCCGCGCTGCGGATCACCGGCAGCAATCGCGCCCAGCCCGATGTTATGCGGCAGCACTGTCGCATCCTTTACAATCGCATGACCATGCACCGCGTCAAGCCCGTACACAATCGGGATGCCCGCCCGCGTATTAAGGGATTCTTCCATAAAGCCGTTAGTCATGCTGACCCAGCCTTCCGGCGTATTACTAGACGGCGCGGAACCCCCGCCGCTCAAGACCGAACCCAGCGCATATCTGGTAATATCGCCCTTTAACAAATCCCCCCGCTCCGCCTGAGTCATCTGGCCTGCCTTTTCAGCCAGCGTCATCTGCGAAAGCAGTTCTTCCAGCGTTTCCCAGACAACAGGTTCCGCTTTATTGCCTGAGGCTCTGCTACCGCATGACAAGAGCGTACCAAGCGCCAGACCCGATATAAATACACATAAGAGGGGAACAAACACGCGATTTATTTTCATAGCAACCATTATGCTATAACCTGATAAACAAAAAAAGGGGCCGCGATTGCCTTATATGAGCCTGTTCCAAATTGGCTGCGGTTCCATAGTTTCTTTTTTCATTTTAGGTTATTATAGAGATATGAGCGATCTGTTTGACGATCCAAAAAAAGACAAGAAGAAAAATAAAGACTCAGGGCCGCAGTTTCCATTTGGCGGACCCAAGCTGCCCGATCTCAAACCCTTTGGCGGCTGGAAATTTACCATCATTTACATAATCATCCTCATTATCGGGATGAGCCTGTTTAACTATGTGTTCCTTAACCGGGTGAATCCGGCGATTGATTTTTCCGAGTTTAAGCTGCGGATTATATCGGGCGAGATAAAACGGGTGGAAATGACTGATTCCTATTTTACGGGCTATACCAACTACAGTCCGCGCAGGGAGGGTTCCCGCTTCCGCAGTCCCTATGCGCCATCCTCGCCGGAGCCGGTGTACCGCACGGTTCCCATCAATGACCGGGAATTCATCAGTCTGATGGATGAACATAATGTGGCTTACTACGCTGTTTCCCGTGAAGGCAGCACAATACTCAATCTTATTTTCAGTTGGGTGCTGCCCATTGCCTTCTTCTTTTTTATCTGGCGTTTTTTAATGAAGCGACTGGGTACTATGGGAGGCAATGTGCTGTCCGTAGGGCAGAACCGGGCGGTGATTGTCGCCGAGGGAGACATTACAACCCGTTTTAACGATGTGGCGGGTGTGGATGAGGCCAAAGAAGAACTGGTTGAAGTGGTGGACTTTCTGAAAAACCCCCGAAAGTACACTGACATCGGCGGCAAAATTCCCAAAGGCGTACTCTTGGTGGGGCCGCCGGGAACAGGCAAGACCCTGCTTGCCCGCGCTGTAGCCGGTGAAGCGGGGGTGTCTTTCTTCCGTATGAGCGGCGCGGATTTTGTGGAGATGTTTGTCGGCGTTGGCGCGGCCCGTGTGCGGGATTTGTTCAAACAGGCGCGGGAGAAAGCGCCCTGCATTATTTTTATTGACGAGTTAGACGCTATTGGCAAAAGCCGGATCAACAATATCGCCGGAGGCAATGATGAGCGGGAACAAACCCTGAATCAGCTTCTGGTAGAAATGGACGGCTTTGACGCTACAAGCGGCCTGATTATTCTGGCCGCCACCAACCGGCCCGATGTGCTGGACCCTGCCCTGCTGCGGCCCGGACGCTTTGATCGGCAGGTGCTGGTTGACCGGCCTGATCTGAAAGGCCGCGAAGCTATCTTGCGCATTCACTCCAAGCCGGTAAAACTCGATCCAACGGTTGATTTAACGATGGTTGCGCGCATCACTTCCGGTTTTTCCGGCGCTGATCTTGCCAACATTGTCAACGAGGCGGCCCTGCTTGC
>JAIRUN010000126.1 GCA_031254365.1 Treponema sp.
GCTGGGCTATGCCACTGTTGGTAATAGAAGCAAAAAATGCCGTTGCCCTGCGACTCTACTTGACTTTCAGGCCGTCTTTTAGTATTTTATATACAGGGTATTTTCTAAACCCATAAAACAATTCAGGAAATGTTAATGTCAAAACACCAAACCCGGCATGGGCAAGATGAACAAATTGCCTCTGAGCAAGGCCAAACCAATACAGAAGAGACCGGACAGGCGGCAAATGCCGCTGAAAGCGGGCCGCACGACAATGTAGACAGTGTAAATGAGGCTGAATCAGCGCAAAAACAGGAAGAAAAGGCCGCTGTACAGCCCGCAGAGCCTACCCCGGAGGAAAAAATCGCCGAGCTGGAAACGCAACTAGCGGAAACCCGCGATCAACTGCTGCGGAAAGCAGCGGATTTCGAGAATTTCCGCAAACGGATGAACCAGGAGAAGCAAAGCGCCATTGATTATGCCAATCAAAGCCTGCTTTTGGACATAATTCCGATAATTGATGACTTTGAACGGGCAATTCAGTCCGCAGAAGCATCGGCGGAACTGGCCGAACTGCCGGCGGGCAAGGTCATGCTGGATGGCATTACCATGATTGAAAAGCGCCTGTCAGGCCAGCTTGAAAGCAAATGGGGCCTCAAGCGCTTCAATTCCGTTGGGGAACCCTTTGATCCCAACAAACACGAGGCCCTGATGATGGAAAAATCCGCGGATGTTACCGAAGCTGTGGTTCAGGAAGACCTGATCAAAGGCTATTTTCTTAAAGACCGGGTACTTCGGGCCGCGAAAGTGAAAGTTTTAATGCCAGAAGATAGTGGTTAGTGGTCTACCCACTACCAACTGTCAACTAAATTATATATATTTACAGAAGGAGAGAATACAAAATGGGAAAAATTATTGGTATCGACTTGGGAACCACCAATTCATGTGTGGCTGTTCTTGAGGGCGGCGAACCGGTGGTTATTCAAAATTCCGAGGGGGGCAGGACTACTCCCTCTATTGTCGGTTTTACCAGCAAGGGCGAGCGGGTTGTGGGCGCACCGGCCAAAAACCAGATGATCACCAATCCGGAAAACACCGTTTATTCGATCAAGCGTTTCATGGGTCGCCGTTTTTCGGAAGTCAGCAGCGAAATGAAGCTGGTTCCCTACCGCATTTCGGAGCAGGGTGATGATGTGCGGGTGGACATTGACGGAAAGAAATATTCACCGCAGGAGATTTCCGCTTTTGTTTTGCAAAAGATGAAAAAAACCGCCGAAGACTATCTGGGCGAAGCGGTTACCGAAGCGGTAATCACCGTGCCGGCCTACTTCAATGATGCCCAGCGTCAGGCAACCAAAGACGCGGGAAAAATCGCCGGTCTTGAGGTAAAGCGAATCATCAACGAGCCGACCGCCGCATCGCTGGCCTTTGGTTTCAATAAAGATCAAAAGAAAGACAAAACCATCGCCGTCTACGATTTGGGCGGCGGCACTTTCGACATTTCCATTCTGGAACTGGGAGACGGCGTTTTCGAGGTAAAGGCCACCAACGGCGACACCCATCTGGGCGGCGATGATTTTGACCGCCGCGTTATGGAGTGGCTCATCGCGGAATTCAAGCGGGATACGGGCATTGATCTGGGCCAGGATCGCATGGCCCTTCAGCGTCTGCGGGAAGCCGCAGAAAAGGCAAAAATCGAACTATCCGCCATGCAGACCACCGAAGTGAATCTGCCCTTCATCACCGCTGATCAGAGCGGCCCCAAGCATCTGCAAAAATCCCTGACACGGGCAAAATTCGAACAGATGGTAGAAGACCTGCTGGAGCGTTCCAAAGAGCCCTGCAAAAAGGCCCTTGCCGATGCGGGCCTCTCTGCCGAGCAAATTGACGAGGTTATTCTTGTCGGCGGCTCCACCCGAATCCCTGCGGTGCAGCAGATTGTCAAAGACTTGTTCAAAAAAGAGCCTAACAAGGGCGTGAATCCCGATGAAGCCGTAGCAGCGGGCGCGGCGATTCAGGGCGGCATCCTCGGCGGTGATGTAAAAGACGTGCTGCTTTTGGATGTGACTCCCCTTTCGCTGGGCATTGAAACGCTGGGCGGCGTGATGACAAAACTCATTACCCGCAACACCACGATCCCCACCCGCAAAAGCCAGATTTTCTCCACTGCTGCGGACGGCCAGACCGCCGTTTCCATCAACGTTTTGCAGGGTGAGCGGGAAATGTCGAATCAAAACCGCGTACTGGGCCGTTTTGACCTTGTGGGTATTCCTCCCGCGCCGCGCGGAATTCCGCAGATCGAAGTTGGCTTTGACATTGACGCAAACGGCATTGTCCACGTCAGCGCGAAAGATTTGGGCACGGGCAAGGAACAGAAAATCCGCATCGAAAGCTCCTCAGGCCTCAACGATCAGGACATTGACCGCATGGTAAAAGAGGCGGAACTCCACGCCGAGGAAGACAAAAAAGAGCGGGAAAAAGCCGAAGTCCGCAACGAAGCTGACACCATGATCTACAGCACCGAGAAGAACATCAAGGATCTGGGCGATAAGGTAAACGCCGGGGACAAGGCCAAAACCGAAGAAGCCATTGCCGATTTACGGAAAGCACTGGAAGGCGGCGACATAGAGGCCATCAAGGGCAAGACCGAAGCGCTCAAGCAGGTGTCCTACAAAATCGCCGAGGAAATTTACAAGCAGCAGGCCGCGGCAGGCCAGCAGGCTGGCGGCCAGAGCGGCCCGGGCGCAGGCCCCGATATGGGTCAGGGCTTTAACCCCAATATGGGCGGCTCATCCGGCGGCGGCGGAGAAACCAAAGGCGCCGAAGATGCCGACTACGAGGTTGTAGACGACAAGTAAAGTTGCGCCATTGGGGATGACTTAATTTCATCCCCCCTTGCGGGTGTTTTACCATAACTTGGATATAGGCCGGGAAAACACCCCACGAAATTACATGGGTATTGAACCCTCTGATTTTGGTTTTTTGTGTGAAAAACACACGAATAAATGTAACGTGGGGTGGTCGAGAAATCGTGACCCTCGAAGAGGGGCGCGAGTTTACCGGCCAGGACCCCCGATATATTAACCGGGGGTGTTTCCCTGGTTAATAGTATAAGGATTAGTAATGGCAAAACGCGATTATTACGAAGTTCTCGGAGTACAAAAAAACGCCTCAAAAGATGACATAAAAAAGGCGTACCGCAAACTTGCCATTCAGTACCACCCGGACAAGAATCCCGGCAACAAGGAAGCCGAAGAAAAGTTCAAGGAAGCCACCGAAGCCTACGAGGTGCTGGCCGATGAGCAGAAAAAGGCCGCTTACGATCAGTTTGGGTTTGCCGGAGTTGAAGGCATGGGCGGCCAGCACAATTATTCCCAGACATTCCGGGATTTTGGGGATATTTTTGGCGGCGATTTCTCCAGCATTTTTGACACCATTTTTGGCGGCGGAGGCGGCGGATTCCGCAGAAGTTCCGGCGGTCACGGAGGGGTCAGGCAGGGGGCCAATCTCCGCTACGATATCGAGATTCCGTTTAAGGATGCGATTTTCGGGACCAAAGTTGAAATTCAGTATTCCCGCAATGAGTCCTGCCCTGCCTGCAAAGGCTCCGGCGCGGCCAGCGGCACGGGCAGAAAA
This sequence comes from Treponema sp., assembly GCA_031254365.1. Lineage (GTDB taxonomy): Bacteria > Spirochaetota > Spirochaetia > Treponematales > Breznakiellaceae > WQXQ01. The sequence goes on from JAIRUN010000126.1 coordinate 3,616, forward strand.
ACCTGTCCAAACTGCCAAGG
>JAIRUN010000001.1 GCA_031254365.1 Treponema sp.
GCTATTACCCCAGCCTTCCAAGCTGGAGACGTGGGTTCGACTCCCATCGGCCGCTGTAATTTTAAATATTTATTTTTTCACAATCCGCCAGCGCTTGTTCAATCAGAGGTTTAAGTTCAAGGGCCTGGTATAAGCGTGAAGCCTCAACAGGATCGCCGCACAGGATTGGGTGGGGAGGGCTGAACAGGACACAGCAATCCTCATACGGCTCAATGGAAGTTTTATAAGTGCCAATGTATTCCGCCTTTCTGATAATGCTCTCCTTGTCCATGCCGATAAGCGGCCTCAGCACGGGGATCGTTATTCCGCTTTGGGTACAATTTATGTTTTCAATGGTTTGACTTGCCACCTGGGAAAGACTCTCTCCGGTAATAATACATTTACTTTTAACGCGGCGGGCGATTTGTTCCGCGCAGTCCATCATCGCCATGCGGAGCAGTACCGTTGACCAGGGCAGGGGAGAAGTTTCTTTTATCCGCATCTGGACTTTGGTAAAGCCCACGACATACAGGCGGATGCCCATGCAGTAGCTGCCCAAAATTTCCGCGAGGCGGATCACTTTGCTGCGGGCCTCGGCGGAAGTGTAGGGGTAGGCGTGAAAATGCACCGCGTCAATTCCCATACCCCGCGATGCCATGAGAAAACCGGCTACAGGCGAATCAATGCCGCCCGACAGAAGCAGGAGGCCACGGCCAGCGGTTCCCACGGGCAGTCCGCGCAGCCCCTTGCGGGCATTGCTGTAAACGTATGCCTTTTCGCGTATTTCAATCTGAATAATTGCCTCAGGATGATGAACATCAACTTTCAGGCCGGGAACCGCGTCCAGTACCACCTCGCCGCCTTTGCTGCGCAGGGCATAAGAATCCAAGGGAAAACTCTTGTCAGTTCTGCGGGCCTCGATCTTGAATGTGCCAATTCCCGCGGCGTGGATTTTTTCCCCTTCTGCTACACAGGCCCGCATGACATCTTCGGCGGTTTTGGGATATGCGTGGGTTTTCGCCCAGCCGGAAATTCCTATAAGGCGGGAGAGGACATTTTCAATCGCGGCGGAATCTTCTTCAGCGCCATGAACAAAAAATCTGCCGCTGCGGAACTCTATTCTTGCCATGCCCGGTTTGGCCTTGTTCAGCATCGCAAGAAGATTGCGTTTCAGAACATCTTCAAAAGATTTGCGGTTGCCGCCCTTGAGGCTAAGCTCACCCGGTTTCAGGAGCCAGGTATTCACAGGAATTTTAAAACCTCCGCGATGGCCTCAAGCAACAGCTCGATTTCTTCATCCGTGGTTGACCAGCCCTGGGAAACGCGAATTCCCTCAAGGCTCAGATCGTCCGCTATACCCATTGCGGCAAGCACCGGGCGATCCGGCGAGGCTGATGTACAGGCCGATCCGGTGGATACGGCAAAACCCAGATCGTCTAACGCGCGGGCCATTACCTCGCCGGGAATGTCTTTGAAGGCCGCCTGTACAATATACGGTGAAAATGTTTTGTCATCAAGTTCCCGTTCCGTGGGGATAAGGCGGCATCGTTCAATGGTTTTGAACGCGGACAGGAGTTTGTTCCAGCGGCGGCGCACCTGTTCAATGTCAATGCTGATCCGCGCGGGCGCGGCGTATTGTTCAAGACAGGCGGCAAAGGCCAGCGCGCCTGAAACATTCTCAGTACCCGGCCTGATGTTCTTTTCCTGACCCCCGCCGCTGCACAAGGCTTCCAGCGAACCAGAGGTTCGCAAACCTTTGGTTTGAGGGCGGCGCAGATACAAGAGGCCAATGCCCCGCGGCCCGCCGATCTTGTGGGCGCTCATTGAAGCTGAATCAATATCCCAGCCCGCAAGGTCAATGGGAATCTTCCCCACAGCCTGCACCATGTCGCAGTGCAGATGAATGGGCGGGCCGTCTCTGCCCCGCAGCAGTTTGCTCAAGGCCGCCATATCGTTGATCGTTCCGGTTTCGTTGTTAACCGCCATTATCGCCGCGCAGCGGACATCACCGTATTTTTCGAGCGTTTTCGCAAGGAGCGCCGGAGTCACCCTGCCCGAAGAATCAATGGGAATGATCCCAACGGCCTTGCCCAGCCGTTCCAGAGTTTTTACATTTTCCCGCACTGATGAATGTTCCGCGGCTGACGCGATTATCCTGCCGCCGCCCTGCCTCGGCAAATGCGCATACAGCGGGATACAGTTTGACTCACTTCCGCCTGAAGTAAAATAGATCGTCTCAGGCGCAACGCCAAGAATCGCGGCGCAGCGGGAGCGGGCAGCTTCCAGCGCTTCTCGCGCCATGCGGCCTTCTTTATGCGCTGACGAAGGATTCCCAAAGGCCGCGGGCGGATCAATGGAACTGTCAGGTATCGCGGTAGCGGCCCAATCAAAATAATGACGTTCATTTGAATTATTTAAAACCATTTGTTATTTTACGGTAATGGTACTTTTCCGGGCAGCCGCTATAATCCTTCGGTTCAAAAAATGGATAATGGCAAAAAACGTGATAGCAACAAAATACGCAATTCCAAGAATAGCCAAAGAGCGCCAACCATTTACCTGTATCGAAATAAACACCAGAACGCTTAATACAATTTGCAGACTGTACAGTATTGCGTTTACTCCCCGTGCGCCAAAACCCAGATTCAGCAATTTATGGTGAACATGGAACGTATCAGGGCTGTCAATTCTCCTGTGGTCACGGATACGCCGCCACACCGCGGCAATGGTATCAAAGATGGGAATAGCCAGCAATGCCGCCGCATACAGCACCGGCAAGGCCGCGCGGGTTTCATCTTCTCCCAGCAGCGGCAGCAAGGCCAGGGCAAAACCGAGGAATTGACTCCCTCCATCGCCCATGAAAATTTTCGCGCGGGGAAGGGGAGCGTTGAATACCAGAAATCCCAGCAACACCCCAAAAAGACAGATACAAAACAGCTCCACCGAAATGGTTTCAGTGAATGAGAAAAAAATGACGGCAAAGGACAGGGCTATCAGAGCGGAAAGCCCTCCCGCGAGTCCATCAACACCATCAATTAAATTCACTGCGTTAGTCAGGCCCACCAGCCAGAGAAAGGTTATTGGATAGCTTAACCAGCCCAAATTCGAGAGGAAGCCTGAGCTATCAAGAAATATTATCCGCTCGAAAGTAAAGCCGGGAATGATCACAAGGAGAGCGGCAACGAACTGCAGCAACAATTTATTGCGGGGAACAAGGGGGCGAAAATCATCCAAAACCCCAAAAACCAGACTGATAAACAGGGCAATCACACAGGGCAGGAAGCGGATCGTAAAATCCATCTGCCGTGTAAAAAAACTGATGAATGTCGCGATGATTATAAACGCAAGGCCAAAACCAATGCCCCCAAGCCGGGGAATCTCTCCGCTGTGTATTTTTCGTTCGTTAACATGATCGTACCATGCCCGCTTGTGAGACAGATGCAGCATAAATGCAACTGAAGCTACAGACAAAGCAACTGATGTAAAAGAAACAATCAAAAAATAAATCATCTATACTCAATATCCTGAAATGCAGATATATACATATTATACCGTACCACTATAAAAAAAAACAAGGATATAGTACCATTTTTATGTATTATATATATGGAGAAGAATATGCGGGTAGTCAAGTTCGGCGGTACATCAGTAGGCAGTCCGGAGGCAGTAGGCCGGATCATCACTATTCTCAAAGACAAGGATCACGCGGGAAAAACCCCGGTAATGGTGGTTTCCGCCCTTTCCGGCCTTACCGACACCCTTATTGGCATGGCCAGAACCGCCGCGGCCGGGGATTCTTCCTATGCCGGACAAATTCGTGATTTATGCGAACGACACCGGAAAATGGCGAGCCATTTTCTGATGAAAACAGAGCGTACAGCGGCTTTTGCCGCAATTGAGAGGGCTTGTACGGAATTAAGCCGCATTTTGGAGGGAGTGATTCTTTTGGGTGAGCTTTCCCCCCGTACTTTGGACCTGGTGATGAGTTTTGGCGAGCGGCTTTCCGCAGAACTTTTAGCCCGGATTCTTTACGCAAACGGCATAGAAGCGGCCTTTCTTGACGCGCGGGAACTGGTCAAAACCAATGCCCGCTTTGGACACGCCGAGTACCTTTCTATCGAGACTTTTGCCAATATTTGCGGATTTTTTGCCCGTTTGCCCAAAAAAAACCCGCCCCTGCAAGTGGTAACCGGTTTTATTGCTTCCACCATTGACGGCCAAACCACCACAATGGGCAGGGGCGGCTCAGACCTCACCGCGTCAATTTTCGGCGCTGCTCTGGGGGTGAAAGAAGTTGAGATATGGACTGATGTTGATGGAATCTTCACCGCAGATCCAAAAGTGGTAAAAAACGCCTTTCGTATTGACGAATTATCCTACCCTGAGGCAATGGAGATTTCCCATTTTGGCGCGAAGGTGCTGTTTCCCGCCACGGTCAGGCCCGCGCTGGAACAGGGAATACCCATTTCCATACGCAATACCTTTAATCCCGAAGGCGGCAGAACCCGCATTGTGAACGAGGCCGTGGAAGGAGCCTTTCCCATTAAGGGACTGAGTTCGGTAAATCATATCGCGCTGGTACGGCTTCAGGGAACCGGTATGGTAGGAGCGGCCGGTTTTTCCGCGCGAGTGTTCACCGTTTTGGCCCGGCGTGGAATCAGCGTGATCCTCATCACCCAGAGCTCCAGCGAATATTCAATTTGTTTCGCGGTAATGCCCGAAGAAGCCCGCAGCGCAGAGGACGCGCTTGCGGAAGAATTCGCGCAAGAGATAGATTCAGGCGCGATAGAAAAACCGGTCACGGAAACACAGCTTTCGATAATTGCCGTGGTAGGTTCCAAAATGAAAAGCACTTCCGGCATTTCGGGCAAGTTATTTCATGCGTTGGGACGGAACGGTATCAGCGTGGTTGCCATCGCGCAGGGTTCTTCGGAACTCAATATTTCGGCGGTGATCTCGCGGCAGGATGTGGCAAAGGCCATGAATGCCGTGCATGAGGCGTTTTTTCATGCCACAGAACGCTCGGTGAATCTGTTCCTCGTGGGAACAGGACTTATCGGCGGGACTCTGCTTGAGCAAATCGCCGATCACCTGAAAATACTCGCGGATAAAGATCAGATACGGATCAATCTTATCGGCGTTGCCAATTACAAGTGGATGATCTTCAACAGTGAAGGGCTTGAACCCAGAAAAGCAAAAGCCCTGATAAACGAAGAAGCCGCGCAGAAATCGGGTAAAAGCGGTAAAGCCAAAAGCGCGGCTGAAACTGAAAGCCCGCTTGAAGCGGTAGATATGAAAGCCTTTGTTGAGAAGATGATTTCGTATAACCTGCCCAATGCCTGTTTCTGTGACTGCACTGCCAGCGATGAGACTTCCGCGTTATACGGCAGGATTCTTGGCGCTTCGATTCCTGTCGTTACGCCTAACAAGAGGGCAAACTCAGGCGCGCTGGAATATTATCAGCAGCTTAAAGACTATTCCCGCGGGCGGGGGATTCCCTATCTGTACGAAACCACGGTCTGCGCGGGCCTGCCGGTTATTTCAACCCTGCGGGATTTGTATCTTTCAGGAGACCGGGTGCGCCGTATCGAGGCGGTTCTTTCAGGAACTTTAAGTTTTATTTTTAACAATTTTGACGGTAAAAAAACTTTCTCCGCGCTGCTGCGCGAGGCAAAGGCCAAGGGCTACACCGAGCCTGACCCCAGAGATGATCTTAACGCCATGGACGCGGCCCGCAAAGCCCTGATCCTTGCCCGTGAGTGCGGCCTTTCCCTTGAGTTCTCCAATGTTGACATAGAACCGATTCTGCCGCCGGCCTGTTTCAAGGCAAAGGATGTGGATGCCTTTTTTAAGGAACTTGAAAAGTCAGACACTGTTTTTGAAAATCGCCGCGCCGAAGCCGCAGCAAAAGGAATGGCCCTGCGCTATGTAGCGATCATCGAGGAAGGCGCGGCAAAGCTCTCCCTCCGGCCCGAACCGGCGAACAGCCCCTTCCGTTCTCTGGTTGACAGTGACAATATGGTGGTAATTACCACTGACCGTTATTCGAAACTGCCGATGGTGATCAAAGGGCCGGGCGCGGGCGCGCAGGTAACCGCAGGCGGAGTTTTCGCGGACATTGTGCGGATTTCCCGGACATT
>JAIRUN010000026.1 GCA_031254365.1 Treponema sp.
TTCTTGGATTCGTCAAAGGCTTTGAGGATGACGTTAAATTCGGTTTTCTCTTCCGCTGCCGCGGCAGGACCCGCGCCGGGCGCTGCACCCACAGCCGCTACCGCAACCGGTGCGGCGGCGGATACGCCGAACTTCTCTTCCATTGCCTTAACCAGTTCCGAAACCTCAAGAACGGTCATTGACGCAATCGCTTCCAAAATTTCTTCTTTTGTGGCTGCCATATTATCTTCTCCTTAATCGTGGTATGCACCTCATACGAGGCGCATTATTCATCCGACCACTTGCTTCAAGCAAAGTGGTCGGGTAAGCCCGACAGAACAGCAGCACGAAGTCTGACGGGCTATAATTCCATAAACCTATGCTGCTCCCGCCTTTTTATCGGCGACTGCTTTGACTGTCCGCACCAGCCGGGACGGAATATCATTAAGCGCGGCGGCAAGGTTGCGCGCCGGGGCGTTCATCACCGACATAAGCATGGAAATAAGTTCCAGCTTGCCGGGGAGTTTTGAGAAAGCCTCGGTCTGCGCGGCGGTATACACCGATGCCCCGACCAGAGCGCCTTTCACCTGCAAGGCAGGGACTTCTTTGGCAAAGTCAAAGAGAATCTTGGCGACTTCGTTTGAGTCTTTCGGGCTGATTGCCACTGCGGTGGGCCCCGTCAGATAGGAGGACACATCCGGCGCGGAAAGCTGCTGGAACGCAAGCCGGGCGAAGTTGTTCTTTATTACTTTGTACTCAACTTCTTTTACACGGAGATTCTTGCGCAGATTGGTAATCTGCTCCACAGTAAGGCCCCGGTAATCGGTGAAGATAAAATCATTCGCCTTGCTAAAAGATTCTTTCAGCGCCCCGATAGCTTTGGTTTTATTGTCCTGTATTTTTTTCGCTACAATAGCCATAGTTTTACTCCTCATCCTTGATGGCGGCCCACACGCCGGGCCCCATAGTCGATGCTACCGAAATGGTTTGAATAAAGTCACCCTTGGCATCCGCCGGACGTTTCCGCTTGATCTCGGTAACTACCGTCCTGATATTCTCGGCGACCTTTTCGCTCTCCATTGAAACTTTACCCACTGCAAGATGCACTACGCCGGTTTTGTCAGCGCGGAATTCAGTCCGGCCTTTCTTGAGTTCAGCCAGTGTGCCTTTAAGGTCAAAACTGACAGTGCCGGTTTTGGGATTGGGCATAAGTCCCTTGCGTCCCAGCACCATACCGAGTTTGCCGACATCTTTCATCATGTCAGGAGTGGCAACGGCAATATCAAAATCGGTCCAGCCGCCTTTCACTTTTTCGATGAGATCATCCGCGCCTACAAACGCGGCTCCGGCTTCCTGGGCTTCTTTTTCCTTTTCAGGCTTGCAGAATACCAGCACTTTTTTCTCACCTCTGAACTGATAGGGCAGAACCACCGTATCGCGGACAGACTGACTCTTCTTGAGATTCAGCTTGACCGAAAGATCCACAGTCTCGTCAAACTTGGCAAATGCCATTGATTTTACCAGCTTCAGCGCCTCGCTCAAATCGTAGACAGTGGCGGGGCTGTATTTTTTTACGTTTTCTCTGTATTTCTTTCCGCGTTTCATTTTTCCACCTCAACACCCATAGACCGGGCTGTACCGGCGATAATTTTCATGGCGGCCTCAACATCGTTAGCGGAAAGATCCGGCATCTTCAGTTTGGCAATTTCCTCAAGTTTTGCTTTGGGAATTTTGCCAACCTTGTCTTTGTGGGATTCCTTTGATCCCTTTTCCAGCCCGATGGCTTTCTTGATCAAAACCGAAGCGGGCGGTGTCTTGAGGATAAATGTAAATGATTTATCCACATAGACAGTGATCACTACCGGAATGATGAGTCCCGGTTCCATGCTTTTTGTCCGGTCATTAAACTGCTGGACAAACTGCGGCGCACTGACCCCGTGGGGCCCCAAGGCAGGCCCGACAGGAGGGGCCGGTGTGGCCTTCCCCGCAGGGCATTGCAGCTTGATGTATGTAGCAACCTTTTTCTTTGCCATTCAATACTCCTTCGTGGTAATGTTGGCGGCAACCAACTAACGTCCGGCACTAAAACCTGTTTTGTGGCCGGACTCCCACTACCTGTTTTTATCTCCAGAAAACCCAAGCGGGTTTTCAGAGTTTCCTATACCTTCTCTACCTGCAGGAGATCGACTTCAACCGGTGTGTTTCTGCCGAAGATTCCTACCATGACTTTCAGCTTGTTCTTCTCCTGATTCACTTCTTCGATGGTTCCGGTGAAAGATTCAAACGGCCCTTCGATTATCTTTACCTGTTCGCCCGGAGCAAAAGCCTGACGTGAACGAACCGGACGCTCTCCCTTGATTTCGCCGAATTTCTGCAAAATGGACCGGGCTTCATCTCCGGTGAGGGGCTGGGGCTTTCTGTCCGCCGGAGTTCCCACAAAGCCGGTAACGCCCTGAATTTTTTTGATTCTGGAACAGGGAAGTTTCCAGCCCATGTCGGCATCGGGAAGATCCATCTCGACAAGGATATATCCGGGGAGAAATTTTCGGGTCTGTGTGCGTTTTTTGCCATCCTTGACTTCGACCACTTCTTCGGAAGGAACCTTCACATCACGGACAATTTCCTTGTCCAGTTCCCCCATGTCGGTCATCATGCGGATAGTTTTTTCTATTTTGTTCTCATATCCCGAATAGACATGAAGGACATACCAGCCTGTAGCCATTTTTTCCCTTTAGAATATAGCTTTTATGCCCAAGAGCAACAGCAGATCTACCAGCCCCAGCGCAGCAGCTATTATTATTGTAGAAACGATAACCACTTTAACCGAGCTGATTACATCGTCCTTGCCCGGCCAAATCACCTTTCGGAGTTCAGCATATGATTCCTTGATAAATTGAACTATTTTTTTCATGCTCTCTCCTTAACTATCCCAATATGCCAAATTTCCTGGCTTTTGGCAACCCATGACCCAAATTTCAGGCGCAGCAGGCTTCGAACCCGCGACCTGCGGTTTTGGAGACCGCCGCTCTACCAACTGAGCTATACGCCTCTAGAGAAACGCTGATTGATTCTCGATTGAATAAATCAGTGCTTCCCTACATTCTACTTTATCTTGGTCTCTTTGTGGAGCGTATGCTTCCGGTCAAAGGGACAATATTTGTTGAATTCCAGCTTTTCCTGGGTGTTCCGGCGGTTTTTGCTGGTAGTATAATTACGCCGCTTGCACTCGCCGCATTGCAGGGCCACCAGTTCAACTACTTGCTTTTTGCTTGCCATATATAACCTCTCTCATCCGTCAAATACAGGGGCTTAACGCCCAAAACAAAAACCTTGCAGAGATTTTTATCACAGCCCTCGATCAGAATCGAACTGATGACCTTATCCTTACCATGGATATGCTCTGCCAACTGAGCTACAAGGGCAAAAACCCAAAAGCCCAACCGGATTTTTGGGAGAAAATACCGCATTCTACGCAGTTCTCCAAAATTAGCAAAAATAAGCAATTTGGTCAAGCCTTTTCAGCCAAAAATTAAAAAAATTTGTATGTGGAACCGGTTCTGCGGCAATCATTCTGATCCCGGACTTCAACCGGAAGGCTGACTTTTTCATCACCGTGAAAATCACAGCGGCCCGGTGTGGTTTTGATACCGGCAATGGAATTCTTGAGAATTACCTCAACATAGCCGCTGATATTGTCCAGTTTCCGGTCAAGATATACCCCGAAAACAGTCCCTTCGTACAGTTGCCGGGCCTCGTGTATATCGGAACCGGCGGTAACCGGCAGTTGCAAGTGCCGGGCATAGCGCATGGCAAGCGCGTCATAGGATTGCTCATGATTCCCCGCATTAGCCGCTTCCACCGCGTCAACACAGCCCGATGACAGGATAATTTTCCGTATATAGTTGTGCTGCCTGAAAGGATGCGCCTGTACCACACAGCCGCCTGCGGCCCGTACAATACGGTATTGTTCGCCCCTGGTCCAGCTTTGCGCTTCAGGGTGTTCCAGCAGCCATGCTTTATCAAGACCATACACAAGATAATCATCGCAGCCGTCAAAAGTTTCTTCCCAGCCAAAAAACACATCAAAGCCCTGCTTTTCGCCTTCGTTTCTGGCTTCCTCATAACCCCGGCAGAATTCCTCAACCCACTTCCGCCAGGAACGGCCCTGGCGTATAGCGGTATTCCCGTTAAAAAAATGATCTGTTACGATGAGGCCGGAATATCCCAGCGCCTTATATCCCCGGATATATTCCGAGCCTTTTGATACAGCGCAGGCGCTTGAATACGCGGTGTGAAGATGGGTTTCGTACAGATAGCTCATGCTATATCAGACTCTCCAGGCTCTCTATATCTTTAAGAATCTGTATAGTTCGCTGGAATTGCAAAATCATTCCGGTAATGCCGCCGATGAACGCTTCCGGGTTCCTGCCGGCAAGTTTGGCAAAATTGGCAAGGCCATCATGCTTGTCGGAACCGGATCCTCTTTTCAATATACTGCCAAGCATATTGACTGTCTCGCTGATTGCTTCAGAGGCGCGCGTAATAATTTTCTCCGCTTCATCCGAAGCCTCATCTATAACCATCTGTGCCTTCCGCCGCTTGGCCGGCAGATTGGAATAATCCTGCCATATCTGCTCGTACGGTTTTCCGTAATCGCCCGCGGGACCAAGATTCACCTCGATTTTTTTCACATCTTCTTCGATATTCATAATCTCGTTATACGCATTGGTATAATAGTTGCGGTTTTCCTTTTTGGTGAAAACACCTTCCAGAATGATGGGCCGCAGCAGGGGATTGATGTCGGGAAGAAAAACCTCATGGTGAAAAGTCCGCAGAAAGGAAAGGGAAAAAGCCCTGCCAAGCGGAAAACCAGGGGTGTCTTCTGTAGCCGCGTGTGCCAGAGCTATCACATCCGCGCCCTTAAAGAGCTGTTTACAGGCATTGTTGATCTCCCGGAATTTGTGCTGCCGCAGATATTCGGTAACACCGGCATCAACACGCTTCCGCCAATATTCACGATATACCTGAAACCAGTCCTCGCCGCCGCTTATATGCTGCGGCGTAAGGCGTATATCCCGCGTGATACAGCGGAGAATCAGGGTAAGGGGAATATGCCTGTTAAAATTACGGATCAATAAAATGGCGTTTTCCGCTTTTGACAAAAGCAGATGCATCTCATCGCTCATGTCAAAATTGTGTTCCCCGGCCCGTTCCTGTAACTGGAAAACGAACAGGGACTCAAGCAGGGACAGATTCGGCGAGTCTTTAAGGGAAGCGAGAATGTTATTAAGGGTAAGCAGCAATTCCCGGACAGCGCTGGCCGGACAAGTCTGGCTGCCGGTCTTGCTGCTAAAGGCCATGAGTACCCGGTCAAACAAAAAAGCGGAAAGCTCCTTTAGACATTTGAGCGAGCGGGCGTTAAAATACATAACAGTCCGCTCACGATCGTCAATGGAACTAAAAGCATCTTCCATGATCCGTAGGGCCATCTGCCGCAGTTCCGTATCGGAAATATCAGGGGAATTTTCAAGAATGGCTTCCGGGGCCGTCCTGCTTTGCAAGGCCCGGTGAGTTTCCACCATTTCAAGGGAGCCGAGGAAGGCATAAAAATCGGCCTTGTCCCGGTTGACGCTGGCATCCAGCGCGGTAAAAAAGAAGCGCGCCGCTTCTTTCAGGCTCGTCAAATACCGGTAAAACCCGACAAGCAGCAGATTCCGCTGGTGATCATACAGCCCCGGCGCTTTTGCGTCTATTGCCCGGCCCAATTTGCCTATCTGACTGTCTTCAAACGCGGCAACCGGAGACTTGCCCGTGAACAGTCCCTGAAGAAAGTAACACAGGCGCTGAAACCAGGGGAGCTTGACATATTGCTCCTTGAGGGGCGCTTGCGTGTCAACTTCTTTCTCATCGGCCTCATACAGAGGCTCAAAAGTCAAGGTTGTCTGCCCTTTGAGCTTTTCCAGAAAATCATGCCGCTCATCCAGACTTAACCCGGAAACCAGCCGCGTCAGAGTTTTTGTTTCTGGAGTGTTTGCCGGAACATCCGCCATGATTCTTTATTATTGCATTTTTTTTCTATAAATACCAGTCAAACTTGAAGTCCTTTCATTTTTCCTGAATCGAGTTTTTAGCATCATTCCAGTATTGATCCATAACGCCAAGATTTTCCTGTTTCATTTCAACACCGCTTTCTTTCATCTTTTTTTCAACATACTTAAAACGCTCAACAAACTTGCTGTTGGTACGCCTGAGAGCCACCGATGGCTCTACCTTGAGATAACGGCACAGGTTGACCGCTGAAAAAAGCAGGTCTCCCAGTTCTTTTTCCAGATTTTCCCGCGGTGTTTCATTCCCGTTGCCCGCGGCATGGCTGGCTATTATCGCTTCCTGCACTTCCGCAAGTTCTTCTTTTATTTTGGCAATCACGCCCTCAACATCAGGCCAGTCAAAACCGGCTTTGGCGGCTTTTTTCTGGAGTTTCCACGCGCGGTCAAGCGGCGGCAGCCCGGAACTAACCTCGTCAAGCAGCGAATCTTTTGGCCCACGGCCCTCCTGTTCAACCTTTATTCTGGCCCAGTTATCAAGAACTTCCGCGCTGTCCCTGACTTGCAGTTCGCCGAAAACATGGGGATGCCTGCGGACAAGTTTTTCCGAAACATTGCGTAGCACATCGCTGACCGAAAAAATCCCCTCCTGCTCGTGCATATACGAAATCATCACTGCCAGAAGAAATATGTCGCCCAGTTCTTCCCTGATGTGACCGGGGTCTTTTTCATCAATGGCCTCTATGCACTCGTATGTTTCCTCGATCAGATCGCCGCGCAGACTGACAGGGTTTTGTTCCCGATCCCAGGGGCAGCCGCCCGGCCCGCGCAAACGGACAACAACGTCATATAACGACTTAAAGGCCCCAACAACAGGCAGCGCTTCTGCCGCCGTTTCCACCGCTTCATCAGATTCCATTCTCAGGCTCCGCTTTAGGGAGCCGATAATTAACTTGACGCTAATTATCGGCTCCCTATTATTTTTCTCGTTTTCCTGCGGAAAACTGCAAAAAATCTACATTAAAGTAGTACCGATTTATTCTCAATTGAATAAATCGGTGCTTCCTTGACGATTTTTTTCTTTGCCCATTCTCCCAGCAGCTTTTCCGGCTTGCCGGTCAGTGTCCGAATCAACAGAACCGCGCCCGCGTCAAGCACGGGGTTCAGAGTTTCTGTTTCAGCGGCGGTAAAATCCGACAAGACCCAGCCGGAAATATCATCGTGATTAGGCCGCCCAATGCCAATCCGCAAACGCCAGAAATCAGCGCTGCCAAAACAGGCTTTCATGGAGCGAAGACCGTTGTGCCCGCCAAGACCGCCTGAATATTTCAGCGAAAGGGTTCCCAGCGGAATTTCGAGTTCGTCATGCACAACGAGAATTTCCTCAAGTTTGATCTTGAAAAATGAAGCTGCCGCGCAGACCGATTCCCCGGAAAGATTCATATATGTTTCAGGCATAATAAAATGAAATTTTTCCGGCAGATCGTCAGGCTCATCCGTTTGGATATTTTCCGTGATGTGCACGGCAGCGGACACAATTCGCCCGCTGTCCAGGGCGGCGTACCGGCCCTTGTATTTTTTCTGCCAGCCAAGCGAAGCATAGAACGGAAGCGCTTGCGCCAGATGCCAGCCCGCATTATGCCGGTTACGGGCATATCCGGGCCCCGGATTTCCAAGAAACGCAATGAGCCGGATCATGAAGGATTACAATTCATCCCGGCAGGCGATCACCTTGCTGATGAGACCGTAATGAACCGCTTCGGCGGCGGTCATCCAGTAATCGCGGTCAGTGTCTTTTTCAACCTGTTCAAAAGGAAGGCCGGTTTCATCAGCAATAAGGCGGTTGATCTTTTCCCGCAGTTTATCCAGTTCTTTCGCGTGAATTTCAATGTCAGTGGCAACCCCCCGGATACCCGAAAGGGGCTGGTGGATCAGATAGTGGCTGTTTGGAAGCCCCACGCGCCGCTCTTTGGGAGCGGCAAGCTGAATAATCGCCGCCGCGCTTGCGACCAGCCCCATGCCGATAGTCCATAC
>JAIRUN010000036.1 GCA_031254365.1 Treponema sp.
CCCGCATCCGGCGGGGCAACTACCCATCCTGAAATTGTGGCGGGTCTTATTGCATATCTCAAGGAAAATGGTTTTACCAATCTGGTGATTCTTGAAGGCGCATGGGCCGGGGGTTCCACAACTGACGCTTTTTCGGTTTGCGGATACAGTAAGATCTCAAAACAGACAGGCGTTCCCCTTATTGACACCAAACATGATAAAACCAGGGCCTGCGATTGCATGGGAATGAAGATTGAAATTTGCGAAAGCGCCCTTGCCGTTGATTTTATGATCAACTTGCCGGTAATGAAAGGCCATTGCCAGACGCTTCTTACCTGCGCCCTCAAGAACAACAAGGGAATCATCCCCGACAGGGAGAAACGGCGCTTTCACACCATTGGCCTGCACAAGCCAATCGCCCATCTTAATACCGTGGCGCGTAATGATTTTATTCTGGTTGACGGGATTTGCGGCGATCTTGATTTTGAGGAAGGTGGTAACCCGGTATACGCGGGCCGCCTGCTCGCTGCCAGAGACCCGGTGCTGTGCGATGCCTGGGCTGCCGCTCAAATGGGTTACGCGCTTTCAGAAATTCCCTACATAAGCCTTGCAGAAAAATTGGGGATTGGAAGCGCTGACACCAAAACAGCCCAAGTGCGGGAATTGAACAGTGGCGCTCGTTCGAGCGAAAGGGCCCGGCCCAGTGCCGCATTAACGGGCAAAGCCCGGCAGCTTGCGGTTTACGCCCATGCTGATAACGCATGCAGCGTCTGTTATGCGTCACTTATATTTGCACTTTCCCGCATGGATAGAAACGAACTTAACCGTATCCGGGGAAAAATCTGCGTGGGCCAGGGCTTTCAGGGGGAAAGCGGCCCTGTCGGCGACAGGGCCGGCAATCCTGCCGGAGGAAGTCTGGGCATCGGGCAATGCACTTCCGGCTTCAAGATACACTGCCCCGGCTGCCCGCCCTCCGGCGCTGAAATACTGGACTTTTTGCGAAAAAATATTTAAGGCTTGGACAAAGCCGCAAAGCATGGTATTCTATATGACATGGAGAAACAGCAGGTTTCAAAGGGTCGGTAGTTTTCTCCATAAAAACCGTGCGTTGCGCGATGATGATAAATTTTGTCTGTTACGGGCAGTATCCCGTAAGCCTAAGTGCTTTTCAAGGAGGAATGAAATGAAAAAATGGTTTTTCGTGGCAGCCACAATAATAATGACGATTGCCATGTCAGGATGCGCCAGTTCAAAGGGTAGCTCCGGCAGTCAGTCATCGACACCGCCGCCGCCGGAAGGGACAGAAAGGGTCATACTGGAGAACGGAGCCTACGCGATCTTCAGGTTTGATCTTCCTCCGGGTACGACATGGTCCGACTATAGCAAGATCAGCGCAGAATATATGGTGGATGAGAGAAATCTCAGAAGGCCGCAGCGCAACTCGAACAGTGTCCGGCTTATGGGCAATTACAGAGAAGATCAATTCACTCCGGCAGGCAGAACCAACCGCAACTTCAATCTGGGTGACGGTGTGGACAGCGCTAACGGACCGTATATCATGGATAATTCGCCCAGGACATTCGCGAGCATGGGCGCTGTCGCGGATCAATGGTTTACCGTAGAGTACGATATTTCAGGAGCAGCAGCACATGCCCAATTTAACAAAAACAATATTCCTGCCCCAAATGCGACCGGGCCGTTCTTTTTCGGTCTTGGCATACCAGCCCATGCTGAAGGAGCTTCGTCCGGGATAGTCCAGTTGATCAGGAACGTTACCCTGCACCACGCTTCCAATCCCGCATTGAATGTTGTCTCAACCGGTTCCGGTTTCCCCGAACCTACTTTCGCTTCATTCGTTCCCATACAATCCAAACGGGAGGGCGGGTCATCTGCCCAATAAAACCCTTAACTAACCCACATTCAGCATTTTGCGCCGGATGTGGGTCAGTCTTCAGACATTGGCAGCCGTCAAAATTCCTGTATTTTTTGGCCCCTTAAATTTAAATTGAACTATTTCATATTTTACATTAACTGAATCAAGATATTTGCATATTTCATTGACAAGTTCTCTGGAACCAAGTTTGCGGCTCCTGTCCCAAAAATTACAGCAGGGAATGATTAATACAGGGCGTGTTTTTGCGCTTTCTACAATTTCTACTGTCGCTTCATCAGGATGCAGCCCGATTACCAAATCATAATAGTCTGCAATAGTTTGCGAGTATTCGCTTTGCTGATCCGGCACTCCTTTTATTTTATATTCCCGTGGATCGATAACCTCTGATTCATAATTGTATTTTTTATTTAAAATTTTTGTCAATAAACCCTGCCCCCCGGCAACATCGGCTATATATTTAATGGAATTCCCGAAACGGTTGTATACAAAAGCGGCTACTTCTTCGAATCTTGTCTCATCGCCGTGGCATTTAACCTGTTTTCTGCCCATACAGTTTTCCCATAAAATTTATACTTCAAATTGTTTGACAAGTATTAAGCAATGTCATTGTACATAGGTAGCTGTTCCAGATTCTGACATTTTGGAACAGCCTTCTTACTTCAACTTCTTCCGCAGCTTGCGCCGTTTGTTACGCTCGTTTGCCTTTTCTGCGGGGTCTATTGCGGACTTATCGCTTTCCTCAGCGCCGTACCGTACCGGTTCCCTGCCCGGCAGCCGTGAGGCGATAATGAGCCATACGATGCCGAATGCGATCATGCAAAAACAAAATATCTGTCCGGTAGAAAAACTGAAGGGGGGGTGGACGTACGCGGCAGGGAGATTGCTTTTGATAAATTCGATGCGGTAGCCGAGGTCTGCGTCCGGTTCACGGAAATATTCAATGAAGAAGCGAAAGAAACCGTAACCCAAAAAGTACAGGCCGATAAGAAAACCATTGAAGGGTTTGCGGCCCCGAAAGAACCAGATGATCGCCCAGAGGATTATCCCTTCAAAAATCATCTCGTAAAGCTGGGAAGGATGGCGGGGCAGATTCACATAAGCGCCGGTGATGGCGATGCCGGTTTTTTCAGCGGCTTCCCGCACCCATGCTTCGCTTGCCGGAAGCGGCGTGGCATGGGGGAACAGTATGCCCAGCGGACTGCTTGTTACCCTGCCGTATAGTTCGGCGTTGATGAAATTCCCCAGCCGACCAAAGGTATAGCCCAGCGGTATGCTTGCCACGAACATATCGCCGATCTCCCGAAAATTAAAGCGCTTTACCCGCGCATAAATGAGCACTGCCAAAGTACCAGCAAATGCGCCGCCGTGATAACTCATTCCCATAAGGCCGGTGAATTGTCCGTTTCTGAAAGGCCAGAAGATCAGCCAGGGCTGGCGGCGGTAGATGTTGCTGGTTTCGTACACGAGTGTAGAAAAAAGCCGCGCGCCCAGAAGCAGACCCAGAATTCCCCAGAAGAACAGACTCGATAACTGGTCATCGTTCATGGGGAAATTCCGTTCCCGCACCTGACGGCGGTACAGCAGGAAGGCAACGCCAAAGGCAATGATATACATCAGTCCGTACCAGCGCACCGGCAGTCCGGGGATTATTTCCGGCTTGAGCCATGAAGGAAACGGTATGGTCAACAGCATGAACTTATTATAATTTACAGTGAAGATTTGGGGAAGTATACAGCGCTGATGGGACTGTTATGGCATTGTCCTTCCTGACTTTTCTTGTTATAATTACAGGAACGGAGTTAGTGATGCCCCGGCGGGTTTATATTGATTATAACGCCACCACCCCCCTTAAACCGGAGGTGAAGGCGGCAATGATAGAAGATTTGGAAATTTTCGGAAACGCTTCCAGTATGCACGCGTCCGGGCGGCTTGCCCATGCGCACATTGAACAGGCAAGGGGCTCGGCGGCAAAGCTGCTGGGCGCGCAGCCGCAGACGCTGGTTTTTACTTCCGGCGGTTCTGAATCGAACAATACCGTGTTTCAAACCATGCGGCAGCTTGCGTCAGGGCCGGATAACAGTCCGCTGAAAGCGGGACGCTGCGAGTTTATCACCACGGCCATTGAACATCCCTGCGTGCTGAATTCGGCGAAATATTTGCAAACACTCGGCTATAACGTTACGTTTCTGCCGGTGGACGAATACGGCAAAGTTAATATTGAAGCATTAAAAAAAGTCCTCAGCGAGAAAACGCTTTTTGTGTCGGTGATGATGGCAAATAATGAGACCGGCGTTATTCAGAACATTACGGAAATCTCAAGTCTGGTTAAGGCCGCGGGGGCATGGATGCACACCGATGCGGTACAGGCAGTTGGCAAGATTCCGGTTAATGTACAAGAGCTTGGCGTTGATTATCTCACCGCATCGGCTCACAAGATTTACGGCCCCAAAGGAGTGGGTGCTCTCTATGTTAAAAAAGGCGCTCCGCTGTTCCCCCTGATTCACGGCGGCTCCCATGAGGGCGGCCTGCGCGCGGGAACTTACAACAATCCCGGCATTTTTGGTTTTGGTACGGCGGCGGACATTGCCATAGGGGAACTTGAACGATACGGCAGGGAGATTTCCGCGCTCCGTGGCCGGTTGCGGGACGGCCTTGTTGCTGCCATTCCCGCTATCAAAATAAACAGTCATCCGGTTGACGTGCTGCCCAATACCCTGAATGTTTCATTCCCCGGCGCGGAAGGCGAGTCGATTCTCCTTTCAATGGACATGGCCGGCATAGAGGCTTCTACCGGATCGGCCTGCGCGTCAGGGAGTCTGGAACCTTCCCATGTGCTGATGGCAATGGGCGTGGGGCCGGAACTGGCGCACGGTTCCATACGCTTTAGTCTGGGTTGGGGAATCAGCGCGGAAGATGTAGATTATATTATCGAAACTTTGCCGCCGATAATCGCACGGCTGCGGGCAATGTCCACAATAAAGCCGGAAGTTTAGATGAGGAGTTTATATGCCGGACTGGTTATATTCTGATACGGTTAAGGAGCATTTCACCAATCCCCGGAATGTGCTGCTGGAAGACGAGGCAAGTTTTGCCGCGGACGGGCGTGGGCAGACAGGGAATATCAAGTGCGGGGATCAGATGCTGATGCTTCTCAAAATTACAGATGACGTTATCGCCGATGTACGCTGGAAAACTTACGGCTGCGCCAGCGCCATTGCCTCAACCAGTATGCTCTCGGAAACAATCAAGGGTATGAATATTAAAGATGCCTACCAGATAAAGCCGGAAGACCTTGTTGAAAAATTGGGAGGCTTGCCTGAGTACAAGATTCACTGTTCAGTGTTAGGCGACAAGGCTCTGCGCGCCGCGATTGACGATTACCTTGCCAAAACCGGCAGGGCGGGAATGTTAAAAGAAGCGGCAACCGAGATATGCCATTGTCTGGGTATAACTGACAAAGATATTGAACGGGCTTTTATGAATGGCGCGCGTAACTGGGAACAGCTTCAACAGGCCGTCAAAATCGGAACGGTCTGCGGCGGCTGCAAGGACAGGGCAATGGAGTTGCTGCACGGCTTTCAGCATATTTACGGTTACTGAGCGGCCCGGCCCGCGGTTATTGGCCGCAGCTGCGCCTCGCTGATCGCGGCGGGATCATCAATGCCGGGGGGCAGTTCCCGGCCTTCTTCCGGTTCCACATCTTCTTCTTTATAATTGCCGTCATCCCATAGGCCCTGCTGGGGCGGTTCGGCATCCGCTCTGGCAACTTCCTCATGTTCAAGCCGCACGGAGATCAGTTTGGTAATGCCGGATTCTTCCATTGTAACGCCGAGGAGCGTTCCCGCGCCGGCAACGGTTTTCTTGTTATGCGTAATGATAATGAACTGGCTCGTGGCGCTGAATTCCCGCAAGAGATGCACAAAGCGGCCTACATTGGCTTCGTCCAGCGCGGCGTCAATTTCGTCCAGCAGACAGAAGGGGCTGGGCTTTACCATATATGTCGCAAAGAGCAGGGCAACGGCGGTCATGGAGCGCTCGCCGCCAGAAAGCAGGGTGATGTGTACCAGTTTCTTCCCCGGCGGCTGGGCGAAAATTTCAATGCCCGATTCCAGTACATGGTTGGGATCAGAAAGCTGCAATTCCGCGCGTCCGCCGCCAAACAATCTGCGGAACATATTGTGAAAATTTTTCTTGATGCGGTTATAGGTCTTCATGAAAATTTCGGATGATTCCTGCCGTATCTCCGCGCTGAGGTCTTCAAGGTCTTTGCGGGCCTTTTCAAGATCGGCCATTTGGCTGCTGAGAAAATCGTAGCGTTCTTTTGTCTCGGCGAATTCTTCCGGGGCCATAAGGTTGACCGATCCCAATTCCCGCATTTTGGTACGGGATGCGGTGAGTTTTTCCCGCAACTCCGCCGGGGCCGCGGTGATCGTAAAAATCCGCTCCTCGAATTCCATTAGATCGCGGGAATGGGTCTCGCGGAAATTGTCCTGAATGTTTTTAATTTCTGTTTCCGACTGTACGAGGTCAAGGTGAATCTTCTCAAGAGTTTCCTGTACTTTTGAAAGTTCAGCGGTGCGCTTGCTGATGATTTCCTTTTTTCCCGCCACATCGCCGTTGCGCTTCTGAATGTCTTTTTCAAGTTTTTCCAGATCAGAAGTGAGTTTGATTCCCTTCTGCTCAATATCGGCGATTTCCGATACAGTATCGGCAATGCGCTCATCAATTTCTTCCAGCCGCTTGCGGGCCAGAAACAGTTCGTCACGGATATTTTTAAGCAGCGTCTCCTGACCGGCCAATTCGCGCCGGATGAGTTTTGCCTGCTCCTCTGCGGATTGCGCCTGAGTGGTCATCTGCACCCGGCTTACCCGCAGATTTTCCAGCGTGGCGCGGTATTCGTTGATCTTCTTCGCAAGATTGGCATTGTCGGCCCGGAGTGTTTTGATTCGCTGCCGGCGTTCTTCCATACCGTCCTTTGTTCCCCGTATCTGGGCATCCAGCGTCCGCTTTTTGGTGATGATACCTTCCGGCGCGAGAAACTCGTCAATGAATGTTGGCGTGTGTTCGCGGTAATTTTCAAACAGCGAAATCGCCTTTTCAGCGTTTGTGGCTGATTCGGCAAGAGCGGCGGCCAGCCCTTCGGCAATGCGCCTGAGTTCTGCGGGATCAAGTCCTGCGCCGCCCACGTTGCCCGCAGCGGCGGCCAGATCGCGGAGCAGGGTTTCCCTGCCGGTCAGTAAAGTGCGTAGCCGTCCCAGCGTTTCGGTAAGCGCGGTCTCGGCGTTCTTTCGCTCGCTGGCCGAATAGCCCGCTTTTTTCAAACCCGCGTCCAGTTCAGCCACAATGTCATCGGTTATCAGGGCAAGGTCTTTTTCAAAAACGGCCTGCGCTTTTTCAAGCCCGTGAATTTCCTCCTCGGCTTTTTGCACTGCCTGTTCATTATCGCCGATACGGGCTGCCGCAAGCTGAATATTTTCCTCAAAGGAACGAATGTTTTTTTCGATGCCTTCGGCCTTTCTCCGCAGATCAAGAACAACCGCGTCCTGCCCGGCGGCATCTTCAGCAAGTTCTTCGATTTTCAAAACGGCCTGTTTTTCTCTGGTTTCGTTCTGCTCGATTTTTAATTTGCTGTCGCCGCGCTGCTCATTCAACAGCCGCATCTCTTTTTCGCGGGCATTTTTTTCCAGCGCAAGTCCGTAAATGTTTTTCTGAAATTCAACCAGTTGGGCTTCCATGGAATTCACTTCGTCCATGTTCGCTTCAAGCGCCCTGTTTTCCGCTTCCATTTCCGCGCGGATGCGGTCTCTATCCGCCGTGCGCCGCTTGAGAGCTTCGTTCCGTTCATCCCGGTCATACTTGAACTGCTTAAGCCGCAGCAGTTGAATATCAAGCTCGTAATTGAAAACCTCATCACGCAGGGCGCGGAATTTCATGGTTTTTTCGGATTGAATTTTCAGCGTGTCGTAGGAACGTTTGACCTCGGTCAGCACCACTTCAACCTGACGCATATTTTCTTCGGTCCTGGCAAGGTTCCGCTCGGCCTCGGCTCCCCGCACCTTAAAGCGGGTAATCCCGGCGGCTTCTTCAAACAAATAGCGCCGCTCGTCAGGTTTGGAAGAAAGTATCTGGTCGATTTTGCCCTGCTCCATCACCGAATACGCGGTTTTGCCAACACCCGTATCCCAAAACAGTTCCCGCACCTCTTTAAGGCGCACCGGCTGGGCGTTGATAAAATACTCGCTCTCGCCGGAACGGTACAGCCGCCGCTTGATTTCAATTTCCGGCATATCCAGGGGCAACAGACCCGTGTCATTGGCAAGGGTCAGCGTAACTTCCGCCACGTTCAGGGCCTTGCGGCTCTCCGTGCCATTGAAGATCACGTCTTCCATTTTTTCAGCGCGCAGAGATTTGGATGCCTGTTCGCCCAGCACCCATTTGACCGCGTCCACTACATTGGACTTGCCGCAGCCATTAGGCCCCAAAAGCGCGGTAATTCCCCCGGAGAATGCAACTTCGGTGCGATCGGCAAAAGACTTGAAACCAAATATGGTAAGATGTTTTAAGAACAACGCATACTCCAAGAAAAAGCTCTTGCAGAACTAAGACAAAAGCAGAAATGTATGCCGAAAAAAGTTTGTCTGGGGGCCTGTCGGAGGTCAAAAACGCCTTTTGCAAGGCATTTTTACATCCAACACCCCATGATAATTTTACTGGGCATACATTTCTGAATTACTCAGTTGTGCATCGCTGATAGTTAAAGGTAGCTCTTGCAAAACTAAAGTTATGCAAGAGCCTTAAACCTGAGGTACTATAGCATTTTGGGGACTTGGTTTCAAGGGATCGGCATAGACCTACTGTACCAAAACAACAGCGCCGTCGGCCCTTACACGGTAGAGCTTCACATTTATTTCATCCAGAATATACGCTTCCGTTTCACCGTCAAGATTCAATTTGTCACGTTCATAATCCCATGACCATATATTTTTCGCAAACCATGTCTCGCCGTTTCTTTTCGCATACGTAATTTGATTGCTGTTCCATAGACGAAAATAAGAAATCTCCTCGCCGCCTTCCGCCGGATACACGCCTATTTCCAGTCCGAAATATGCCGGATCATCTTCCAGTTGCCTTGACAACCTGCCGCCGATAAAGAGATATTCCCCGGTCTCGTTAAGATACAAATCCCCACGGTTTCCCTGCCGATGGGAAGTAATGACAGGGCCGGATAACTGTAAGGGCATATATGATTCAACCCTGTAGTACCAGCGCCAGATAACTGAAGATTGATAAAACATTACATCGGCATACCCCGGCGCATCCTCATACCAAGATAAGGTACTTTGATTTGGATCCGGAGGTTGAAAAACAGAATCGTATATCACATTACCCAAGTTTTCCAGCAAGGGGTCAGGGTATAAAGTCATCAGCGGTATTTCGGTCAGCGTCCCTCCCTTGCTCAGGTCCACAATGTAGTGGCAAATACCGGCATCTTTTGCGTCAGGGTTTGTCTGTATTGGGACAAGAAAATCGCCGTCAATGCAAAGAATACTTTTGTACGGGACAAAATCAATATCATGCCGGTCTATCGTCAGCGACTGTTCCAGTGCGCCTTCGCGGTTGAGCCGACGGGCTTTAAACCCTTCCCAAGGGGAATGGGGATCAAATACCCATAAAGCGCCGTTTATATATTGCAGGTAGCGCGGGCGTATATTCAGGGCTATCTTGCGCACCTCGCCGCTGGCCGCGTCTACCTGTACCAGTGTTTCGCTATTGCCGTTCAAGCTTATCCAGAAACGTTCCTTGTCCACTGCCATATCGCCGATATACACATACCGGTCTTTCATCGAAAACATATACCGCCTGACTAATGTACGGGTTTCTGTGTCCCATAACTGCACCTGGCAGGGTTCATTGGTGGCAAGGAAGATCATGCTGTCCTTCCATGCCACCGGTTCAAAACTGGACGGGATAACGTCGGGTTCCATAATACAGGATGCGCTGAGAAACGCAAGAACGCATATACACGCCCCTGCCGCTTTACAGATATGACGCATTTTACCGGCTCATTCTTCTGACCACGGTAGTAGAAACGGTTATTCCCGCCAATAGAATGCATATAATTCCTAAGTTCTTTTTCATTTGTTTACTCCTTGATTAGTTTTCAACCCTCTATTAGTAGTATACAGTGGTAGTATACAGCATTTGTGATTTTTTGGCAGAATTTCAAGGGATCGGCATAGACCTGTTGCGCCCCCTCAGCGCCGGGCTCATTCCGGTACATTGAGGCCAATTCTACCCCAGTTGCCTATTTTCAACAGATTATCCACAGGATAAAACACCGAAATCATGTTGAAAAATGACGATAAATCAGGGAAAACCATGCCTTTTTCGCTCTTCAAAACAGCTAATTATTGAGAATAAATCGCGTAACTCTATATGCCATAAGGAATTAGCTCAATATGTTATTTGTCATTTTCAATAAGCGCTGCTGCTCTGTATATAAATAGATACACTTGGGTGTTTTTTGCAGACATTATAAACAGGTTTTCCACAGTGTGGGCCAATTTTCCTATATCTCCCATACCGGAACCGAGAGAACATCCCTATCAATAGACGCTGTTTTCTTATACAGGCAAATCACCGCTCCTGTTCCAACAGGCTTTTTGAAAACAGACAGAGTCTTGAAAATCCTGTAGTCATCCGCGCCCGGATTGGCGGTTTTCTTGACTTCTATGGGATAGAGCGTCATATTTCTCTCTATTATGAAATCTACTTCCTTTTGGTCGGTATCACGATAGAAATAAATGTTCGGGTTATCGCCATTATGCCAATACGATTTCAGTATTTCCGCGAATACATAAGTTTCAAGCATTGCCCCGCTCTGCGCCCCATTTCTGAGGGCATCGGCTGTGTCCCATGAGCACAGATGCGAGGCAAGACCGGTATCAAGGAAGTACAATTTGGGGGTCTTTATCGTGCGTTTCGCTATACTGGAACTGTACGGATACAGCAGTTGGACAAGGCCTGACCGTTCAAGGATTTCAAGCCACAACTTTGCGGTCCTCAAGTCTATATGGACATCACGGGCGAGGTTGGAGTAGTTGAGAAGCTGCCCTGTCCGTGCCGCAACAGCTACGAGGAAGTTATAAAAGTCCAATTCATTCTCAATATTGTAGAAGTCCTTTACATCCCGCTCAATATAAGTCTGGATATATGAATCATAGAATATCTTCCTTGCGTCAAAAGTATTTTTATTTGTGATTATGCGGGGGAACGAACCTCGCCAGATTCTTTCAAATACTTCAGGGGAAGTCAGGGGCTTACTCACAGGGTCTTTTCCGGCCAGATCAAGCGATGGCAGAAACGGCGTTGAGTCTCCGGGTTTTCTGATGATTTCTTTATGGGAAAACCCAAGCATATTGAGTATTGCCACCCGCCCCGCGAGGCTTTCCCGTATGCCCTTCATAAGACGGTATTTTTGAGAACCGGTCAGCCAGAACAGTCCGTTTTTCTTTTTTGTATCCACATAGATTTTTATATAGGTGAACAATTCGGGAGCATATTGCACTTCATCTATTATCACGGGCGGAGGATTTTCATCTATAAACCGCTGCGGGTCTGACTTTGCCAGCGCCCGCGCTTTTAGATCATCAAGTGACACATAACGGCGGGTCTTGCCCCCAAGCCGCTCCATGAGCCAGCTTTTGCCGGTCTGCCTCATTCCGGTCAGCAAAAGAACCGGGAAACCTTTGCTGACTTTCTCTATAACCGGCTGTATAGTCCTTTCAATTTCCATTTGTTTTCCTTTCGTTTATTTTTACATATATATGCAAATATACACGAAGATCAGCAAATTGTCAAGGCCCTATCGATATCGCCCGCTATGCTTGCTAAAGCAAGCACGCTTTTTTGTAACAGTAGCCATTATTGGGGTTCTTGCCATGATGCTTTTTACCAAAAGACACAGATTGACACTGTGCGAGTTTTGGGCACTATTTGACAGTTCAAGGCCTCTCCCCTATAGTGTCAGAAGGAGAAAACCATGTCGATACATATTGCGGCCAAAGAAGGGGAAATTGCCGAGGCGATTCTGCTGCCCGGCGATCCGCTGCGGGCGAAATTCATCGCGGAGAATTTTTTGAAAGACCCGGTGCAGTATACCGGTATACGAAATATTTTGGGGTATACCGGGACATATCAGGGCAAACGGGTGTCGGTACAGGGAACCGGAATGGGGATTCCCTCGATTTCGATATATGTGAACGAGTTATTTCGTGAATATGGGGTAAAGCGGGCGATTCGTATCGGGACTGCCGGTTCCATTCGGGATGATGTGAAGATTCGGGACATGGTGCTTGCCGTATCCGCCTGTACCGATTCCGGCGCAAACAATATCCGCTTTAGCGGCAGAAACTTTGCCCCTACCGCGACTTTCAGTCTGCTCAAAACAGCATGGGACATAGCCGTATCAAAAGGCTGGCAGCCCAAGGCCGGTACTGTGGTATCAGCGGATATGTTCTATACTGAAAATCCGGAGGAATGGAAACTCTGGGCCAAATTCGGCTGCCTTGCCATGGAAATGGAATGTGCCGAACTGTATACCCTGGCCGCCAAATACGGACGCGAGGCGCTGTGCCTGCTCACCATTTCCGACAGTCTTGTCTCTGGCGAACAAACCAGCGCCGAAGAGCGGCAGACTTCCTTTACCCGGATGATGGAAGTGGCTCTGGAAACGGCGATCAGTTGAGTCCTTTTCAAACCAGAGGAAGCGGACGTGCGGCAGTTTGATCCCCGTAAAATAAAAGCGCTGGCCCTTGATCTTGACGGCACGACTCTGCTGCCGGATACTTCTCTTGGCGAGCGTACCGCGCAATGCCTCAAGACGCTGATGTCCAAAGGGGTTGATGTTATATTCTGTACCGGCAGGGCAATCGAAGCGTCTGAAAAATATTACAGCGCCATTGGCGCAGCAGGTCTCATGGTGTTTTTTAACGGCGCGGTACTTGCCAATGTTCCCGAATGTTCAACACGCGATTCCAGTCTGCTGGAACTTGATGTGGTTGAATTTGGCATTGATATAGCCCGCAGCATGGACATTCATTATCAGGTTTATCTTCCGGCAGGGGTCGAGGCTGGCGCAAACAGCAAATGGGAAGCGCTGCTCATAGACAAGCCGCGGCCGGAGGCGGAAATGTACCACAGGCACACGGGGATCACCCCATTGGTGAAGGACTTAAAAACCGTAATCGCCGCGCCGGGTTTACCGGGCTGCATCAAGGCGATGTTTATTACCGATCCTTCCCTGCACGATGAAATACGCCAAAAAATGTATGCCCGTTTTGGCGAGCGTATTTACGTTACCCGTACCTCGCCTACGTTTCTCGAAGTTATGAAAACCGGCGTTTCCAAAGGCACGGGACTTGCCGCGGTCATGCAGCGCCGGGGCCTTGCCCCGGAAGCAGTGATCGCCTGCGGAGATGAAGAAAGCGATATTCCGATGTTCAGCGTTGCGGGTTTTGCCGCCGCTCCGTCAAACGCCAGGGAAAAAGTCCGTGAAGCGGCGGATTATGTGTACGGTTCCAGCGC
>JAIRUN010000185.1 GCA_031254365.1 Treponema sp.
ATCTGGTTCTGGGGGGAACGATTTCTCAGATTGTCCGCATATTCTTTGGCAAACGCCGTATCGGGCGTAAACATTTGCGCCCCTACCAGTTCAAGGTTACTTCGTGACAGCAGACGGGAGAAAACACCGCCGGTTCTGCTTTTTACAATGGTATACGGGGTTACCAGCACATAAGAAAGGCTATTGCTCATTGGTATAATATACTGTTAATAGGGTATTTATTACAAGGGGATTTATTGCAATAGAGCAAATGCTGTTTTCCAGTTGCTAATTGCGTAATCCGCAGTTTCTTTTATCGTATCCCAATCGTTTGCCGCCGCCTTATCGTACACGCCGCATACCTTCATTCCGGCGTTTTTCGCGCTTTTTACCGCGGGCAAAATATCCTCAAACACAACGCAGTCACCGGGCGGAACACCCAGTTTTTGAGCGGCAAGCAAAAAAATGTCAGGCTGTGATTTTCCGCACCCAACCTCGTCCGAATTGCATATTGTCTGGAACCAGTCATAAATACCCTGACCGCGCAAAGCCGGCTCATAAAGCTCGGCGGCAAGACTGGTTGCGACAGCCAGCCTGAGTCCCCTCTCCATCAGCAATGAAAGATACTCCTTCGCATAAGGCTTCATCAGCACCGTATGTCCATAGGCATACGCCGCCATGTCAGTCCATTCGCGCATCAGCCCTTCCACGCTGTCGGGCAGATTAAAACGCTTAATCGTATAGACGGCGCACTCGGTAAAACTCATTGAACTGATTGAATCCATGTAATCGGGCGGAACCGCAAATCCACGTTTTTGCAGAAAGTCAATATCGATCTTTCCCCACACGTCCATTGAATCAAGCAGAGTCCCGTCCAGATCAAAAATACACGCTTTCATCTTGTATTATTATACAGCCTGCAACAATGATTTCAACTCACGCGCCGCGCCTGCCGTATCTTTTTGCGCGACAACGGCTGAAACTACGGCTATCCCTTCAATCCCCGTTCCCTTGAAAAGCGGTATCGTGTCTTTATTGATGCCGCCGATTACCACAATGGGAATGGTGATATGCTCCCGTATGCGCCGCAGTTCATCCATGCTTGTCAGATCCGCTTCCGTTTTGGTACCAGTCGCAAACATGGCACCTACGCCCAGATAATCCGCGCCCTGACTCGCCGCGAACTGTGCCTCCGCCAAATTGCTGACGGAAACACCGACAATTTTATCCGGCCCGATGATGCGACTCACCTCGTTATACGGCAAATCCCCCTGCCCTATATGTACGCCGTCCGCGTTTACCGCTAACGCGATGTCAACCCTATCGTTGATAATCAACGGCACATTAAGGCGTTTTGTCAGTTCACGCAAATTAATCGCCGTCTGGTAAAACTCGCGCGAGGACGCGTTTTTTTCCCTCAACTGAACCACGGTACAGCCGCCCAATACCGCCTGCTCCACACATTCCTCGATGGTGGCGGCGGCCATAAGTTCCCGGTCGGTAACCAAATACAGCGTATAGTCTATCTCAGGCTTCATGAAATTTAGCCTTTTTCTCAAGGGTCTGCCCGTCCATGAGGCTTATCGCGTTATGCAAAGCGGCGCGGAAACTGCCGTTCCCTTTTTGCCCGGCGTGTGTATAAGCCAGTTCGCCGGCAATTCCCATGCTCATCATGGCGGTCGCGGACGCATATAAAAGTTCATCGGGCGCCGCGCCGCAGAAAGAGCCGATGAGAGATGAGCACATACAGCCCGTGCCGGTTAAATTACCCAGCATGGGATGTCCGTTCTCGACAAGGATGATTTTTGTGCCATCCGAAACGGTATCAACCGCGCCGCTGACCACCACCACACAGCCCAATTTTTGCGCCAATTCCTTTGCCGTCTGCCCCGCATTGCCTCCGGCAAGATCGCTTTCCGAAGCGTCAACGCCTTTAGTTTGCGAACCCAATCCGGCGACAAACCTGATCTCGGAGATATTTCCCCGGATAACGCCTAACTTAATCTCCTTTATAATAAGCGCGGCGGTTTCGTTACGGAATGATGACGCTCCCGCTCCCACCGGATCAAACACCACGGGAATCCCCTTTTTGTTCGCCGATTTTCCGGCGGCGATCATTGATGCCACGGTACGCGCGTTCAGAGTTCCCATATTCAGCACCAGCGCCTGCGCGATGGCGGAAATATCCGCCGCTTCTTCGATTGCGTCCGCCATAACCGGAGACGCGCCGATGGCAAGCGTAATGTTGGCGCAATCATTCACCGTCACATAGTTGGTGATGTGGTGAACCAGCGGTTTGTTTTCCCGCACCTTCTTCAATAAGTCAACATAGATCTGAGACATTCTCTTCCTCCTGAAAATAGTTTTTATAGAGATCATAAAAATGATGCGTAGGCCCGTTTCCCTTTCCCAGCCCTGGCGCGTGGATAATTGCCGTGTTTATGTATTTCTTCGCTCGTTCAAGCGCCTTATACACCGAAATTCCCCGCGCGAGGTTAGCGGCTATCGCCGAAGAAAAAGTGCATCCTGTACCGTG
>JAIRUN010000024.1 GCA_031254365.1 Treponema sp.
ATCCGGCCCCTGCGTATAGTCAGGCCCTCCCCGGCGGCGGATGCGGCCCGCCATATCCTGCGCGGTGGCGGGCAAAAGCTGGGTCAGGCCGATTGCTCCTGCGCTGGAAACCACATCGCTCTGAAAGGCGCTTTCAGTACGGATAAGACCATACAGCAGAGCCGCTCTTATGCCGGTTTCCGCTGCGTACTGTTCAACCAGTTCCCTGAAAGGCCGGGGATAGTGGAGTTCATAATCCCGAAGTTCCGGTTCATAATCTTCCTGATTCATGTATACGGACACCAGGCGCAGGGACTGCGTATAGTGGCCCGCTTTTTGCAGCGCTTCGGCAAGAGTACGCAAATCCCCGGCGGAAAGTTCGTTCTCAAACGGACGGATATACTGTGGAGCGAATTGCGCGGCGTTATTGCTGAAAAAACCCAGCAGAAATTCCATTGCCGCTGATTTTTTTTCTTCGCCAGTTGAGGGCGCTGCCGGTTCCAGAAAGGGTTTTTCCAGCACTGCGGCGCTTTGTGCCCGGTAATATGAGGGCTTGCTTCCGGCGTTATACGCAATGGCCAGAAACGCGGCGGCTGACAAGTCTGCTGGCGCTGCTGCCGCAGAGGCTGTTGCTGCCGGAAGATAGCCTTCCTCAAGCGCCCGGTAGATGATCCATGCGTATTTGGCAACTGAATCAGCATCGCCGGTTGTGCGGATCAGGTCAAAAACAGTTACGAGTTCCTTCCATTGCCGCCTTGCGGCAAATTCCCGGCTGAGTTTATCCAGCACATCGGAAAAATAGGCCGGATCATGCCAGCGCGGGGCGTACAGTTCCAGTTGCCGGACTGCGGCGGCCGGGCTGCGGCTCAGCGCGGAATCGAGTATATACCAGATACAGGCATCGGCCTGTACAGAATCAGGGGCAAAGGGCAAGGCGCGGTCAAAGAGTTCGATTCCCTGATCAAAAAGTCCCCGCTGGCGGGCGATCCGAGCCGCGAAAAAAAACAGCCGGAACCGGACATCGGGGTTTTGCCCTTCGACAGAATTCTTTTCCCATTCCAGAAACAAATCGATTCCCTCGCGGCTGTTGGTGGCGTATTGAAAACTCCTGCCCAGATCGTTGATCAAGGCGGGGTATTGTAAAAAGATTCGGCTGTTTTCCGCCGCCTCACCATTCAACACCGTACGAAACAAAAGCAGGGCTTCGCTGAACCGGGAGCGGGAAGCGGCGATATGCCCGTCAATGGCGGCGTTTTCGGCTGAACTGAAAAAATCAGCGTCCCGGTTCCTCAATTCCCGCAGGGCATACCGGGCCGCCTCATCGGGGAATACATCACCAGCAGTAGTGGCAGCGCCCAAAATATACGAAAGGGCCTTTGCTTTCATCAGGGCCGGTTCCGCAAATAATACATCAAAGGCCCCGGCCCAGGAGCCAACGGCTTCCCGCCGGGCGATATTCAGCGCGGCGGCGGAGAGTTCCCCGCCTTCCGAATACAGGCTTAACAGTTCAGCGGCGGCGGCTGACCGGATATGGGCATTAGGATTGTTCAGGGCTTTTTCAAACAGGGCTGCTGCTGCTGTCCGGGCTTTTGCTTGTTCAGCCGCTTCAATGGCCGTGCTGGCGGCGGAGCCGACACCTTCTGCCCGGACAATAAGCCCCTGATAAAAAAACGGCTCTGCTTCCTGCGCCGTGCATGAATTCAAACTGAAAAAAAACACACAGATCAAGAGCCATGAGTGGGATTTGAAGAAATGTGCCATTTAACTCCCAAAGCCATCCAGAAAGCAAGCGGCTTCCTGGACAGCCCCCTGCCTGAACCTAATTTTTCGGCGGAATCCGTATGGTTGTTCCCGATATGATCAGATCCGGATTACGGATATTGTTATGTCTGGCAATCCGGGGATACAGCCAGGGGTTCCGGTAAAAGGCTTCGGCAATATCCCACAGGGTATCACCCCAGCGAATCCGGTAAGCTACGCCTTCTCTGGGTATGACCGCCGGTACATTGTACGAGGCAACCGGAGGGGGCGGACGCTTGCGTTGAGCGGTTTGGGGTGCTGCCGGCGGAGGAGCAACCGGGGCCTGAATAACCGGCGGCGGAGTTTCAACAACTGGCGGCGGTGCGACCGGTTCCGGCGGCGGCGCAACAGGTGTAGGCGGCGGCGCAGGGGGCGGCGATGGCGGCGGAGTGGGAGCCGGTGCAGGAGGGGCCACAACAATCTGCTCTACAGCGGGTTTGTCTTTGGTAAAGCCAAGCTTTTCTTTGCCGTCCAGGAAGAAGAACCACAGCGCGGCAAGTGCCAAAAGCAGGAATATGCCAATCAAAATCACCACAAGCCAGGGGAATCTTCTCTTTCTACGGATGAGTTCCGCGTGTTTATATAAACCGAGGGGCGGCTCTTCGTTTAGTTCCAGTTCAAAGTCGGGAATTTCGTCTTCCTGGCCTTCATCGTCCAGTGTTTTCAGGGAAACATGCAGGACATAATGATCTCCGTCCGGGCCGGTATCCAGATCAACGGCATCAGCCACAATATCCCCATTTTCGTTGGAAGACATAACCAGTTGTATAGAGGGTTCTTTCCTGATTTTCGGCTTGATATTATCAATTACCAGGCTGCCGATGTATTGGGCATCGGCCATAGTCTGGACAACGCTCCTGTACAGGTCTATCTGCACACTCTGCTGATTATCATGGACGGTGGTGAGAATGAGCCGTTTCTTTACCGATGAATTTTCCTCAAGGATGGGATAGAACTCCCCATTGGCGATTTTTATGCCTATTATAGCACCCATTGTCTTTTACTCCTTATTATATATAATAACGGCAAATTGGGTATTTTGAAATACCCCGAAATAACCGATAATTAAGATTATATGTTACCTATTCTTTTAGCGGTAATGGCCATTGCCATTATTATTGCCATATTTGTGCTGGTCTCAGGCCGTACCCGAAATATCTCCGGTGTCTCCGGCGGGGGTGGAAAAAAATTCAGGGACAAGAGTGGAGCGCTAAAGAACGCAAACAAGCGACTTGCCCAGAATCCCCGTGATCCCGAAGCGCTAAAGACCGTGGCGGATATCTATTTTGAGGAAGAATCCTGGGATGAAGCCATGAGAGCATACGAAACCCTGAACGATATACTGGCTTTTGGACAGGTAGCGGGGATTGACAGTTTTACGGTATCTCTAAACTATGCGCTTGCGGCGATGAAGCTCCATCTTACCGAACAGGCCTATAAAGGTTTTACCTCAGCGCGCCGCTACAACGCAGACAGTTTTGAAGTAAACTATAATCTGGGCATACTGGAATTTGAGCATAAAAATTATGAAAAAGCCATCCAGCTGCTCCAGGTAGCCCGAAAACAGGACCCGGAAAGTCCGGCAGTCCTCCGGTATCTGGGTCATGCCCTGTTCAGGCTGAAAAAACCCAAGGAAGCGATGAGTTTTATCCGCAAGGCCATAGACCTTGCCCCGGATGACAAAGAATCGCTGTATACTCTGGCTGAATGTTACCATGAGGCCAATCAGGTCGACCAGGCCCTGCGTATATTCAGCCACCTCCGGCCCGATCCGATCATGGGACCCAACGCCTGCCTTATCTCCGGAATGATCCACACTGAAACCCGCCAGGATGATTTGGCGATTCAGGATTTTGAAATCGGCCTTAAACATCAGAGCATCAAGCCCGATACTCTGGCGGAAATTCGCTACCGCCTTGCCCAGGTCTATATCAAGCGAAATGAAATCGGTAAAGCCATGCCCCTGCTTAAAGTTTTGCAGGCGGAAAATTCTTCTTATAAAGATGTTAACTTGCTGATAGGCAAATATCAGGAACTTAATGCCAACCGTAATTTGCAGATATTCCTGATAGCTCCTTCGGCTGATTTTGTCGCCCTGTGCCGGAAGATAGTAATGACCTACTTCCCCAAAGCAAAAGTGAAAATATCCAATATTTCGGTCAATAAAAACGAGTGGGCCGATATTTTGGCGGAGATCGATACTTCCAAATGGTCGGAACTGATAATGTTCCGGTTTATCAGAACCCAGGGTTCCATTGGCGAGCTTATTGTCCGGGATTTCCATGCGCATATCAAGGAAGTAAAGGCCGGCAAGGGTATCTGTGTAACAGTAGGGAGTTTTTCCGAAGAGGCAAAACGCTACACCGAGGCCCGCCTGATTGATCTGATTGAAAAAGAACGGCTTTCTGCGATTCTTAACTCGGTAGACGCAAAAGCTGCGGCTATTACCGCGGCGAAAAAATGATAATTTGCACCAAATGCCCCGTATTGTAAAAACAGCACTCATTGTTCTTGGCTGTGTTCTTGCTGTATATGGTACGCTGCGCTTTATTCCCTATCCTGAACTGGAAACTTACCGGCAACGATCCTATGGTTTTGCGGCGCTTGACCGCAGCGGGCGGGTACTGAGGGTATTTCCCGCAGCGGACGGGGTAAAGCGGGAATGGTCCGCGCTGGAAGCAATACCCCCTGCCGCGTTGCGGGTGTTTATCCGCGCCGAGGACCGGCGTTTTTATCTGCATCCGGGAATTGACCCCGCGGCGGTTGTCGCGGCGGGTCTGCGGAATCTGCGCTCAGGCCGTACCGTATCCGGCGCTTCTACCATCACGATGCAGCTTGCCCGTCTCATTACACCTCACGGGCAGGGGCTGGGCGGCAAGTTACGCGAAGCCTTTGATGCGCTGCGGCTTGAGGCGCGGCTCTCAAAAAAACAAATTCTGGAACTGTGGATCAACGGGATTCCCTTTGGCAGCAACATCGAAGGGCTGCCCGCCATTACACGGGCGCGTTTTGGCAGGGAACTTTCCCTTCTTGACGATTCCCGCGCTGCCCTGCTTGCCGTGATTCCACGCAGGCCGGGGCTCTACGATCCCGCGCACAATCCGCAGGCGGCAATAAGCGCGGCCCTGGCCCTTTCCCAACGCTGTGGCCTGAAACTGGATGAAGCGGCTTTGCTCGAAGCCGCTGCGGAAACCGCGCCGGATATATTCGCTGACGCAAAAAATCCCTTTCATGCCCCGCATTTTACTGAACGCATCGCGCAAATAGCGCGGGCGCAAAGACCGCTGGGGCCTACATTCACCACCCTTGATCTGGATTTGCAAAGCTATGCGGAAAAACGGCTTGCCACGGAACTTTCCCTGCTTGAAAACAACCGCGTAAGTAACGGGGCAATACTTGCAATAGAAAACTCAAGCGGCGCGGTGCGGGTTTATGTGGGCTCAGCATCATGGTTTGATGAAGAAATCAGCGGCAAGATTGACGGCGTACGGGTTGAGAATCAGCCAGGTTCCTGCCTCAAGCCGTTTTTATATGCGCTGGCGCTGGAAAAAGGGTTCAGCCCCGGCGATGTACTGCCCGACATACCCACCGTATTCGGCGGCAGCGAGGCTTACAGTCCGGCGAATTTTAACCGCCGCTTTAACGGGCCGGTGCGTTTCAGGGTTGCGCTGGCTTCCTCCCTGAACATTCCGGCAGTGCATCTGCTGGAGCGGTTGGGGGTTCGCCTGTTTGAAGATTTTCTAGCAAACCTCGGTTTTGAATCAATAGCCAGAAACAGGGGCAGTAACGGCGTGGGGCTTGCTCTGGGCAACGCCGAAGTGAGTCTTGAAGAACTGGCGCGGGCCTTTGCCGTATTTCCCCGCGGTGGACGCGCTCTGGAATTGCGGTTCATCGAAGACCAAACAATGGAGCAGAATACTGAAGCGCGGCAAATCATGTCGCCGTACAGCGCGTGGATCATCACAGATATTCTTTCCGACCGGGCAAGCCGTTTTATCGGCTTCGGTCCTGCCCCTGTGCTGGCAACGGATTTCCCATCCATGTTCAAAACCGGAACCGCCAATCAGTTTCAGCAAATTTGGGCGCTGGGGGCCACGGCCCGTTTTACCGTGGGCGTATGGATGGGAAATTTTTCCGGCGAAACAATAATCGGCGCAACCGGCAGTTCCATTCCCGCTCGCATTGCATCTGATATGCTCAAAGCACTGGAACAAAGCACCGGACAGGAAGGGGCCGCTTTCTTCTCAGCGCCCGGCAATACCCGTGAAATTGAAATATGCGCCCTTTCGGGAATGGCCGCAGGGCCTGCCTGTACCGGAACAGCGCGGGAATGGCTGCTTCCTGAACGCCTTCCCGACACTTGCACATGGCACCGCCAGCCTGACAGCGAACCGGTGTATCCGCCGGAGTATCAGGCATGGCTTGCGGAGCGGTTCCGCCGGGGGCAGACAGCGCCCGCAGCCGCCTCAGGCAGCGCGTATATCCGCCTTCCTGTTTCAGGTTCGGTGTTTTACCTTGATCCGGGCCTGCCCCCCGAAGCCCAGGCAATTCGCATTGAGACCGCCGGTTTTAGCCCCGGCGCGCTGGTATATGCCAATGATACGCTGCAGGGCGGTCTCAGTCAGGCGGGGGTTTTTATTCTGCCCCTGCGCCGTGGCGTGTACCGGCTGCTTGTAGAAGATGAAAACGGCTCTGGTATGACAGAGATAGAAGTCCGTTAGGGAACGGCCCATACCGGCGAAAAAAAACAGCGCCGGTTTTTACCGGCGCTGCATAATCGTCTATATGCTTTTAGAAAATCGAGAAATTAAGAATAAGCCCTGCGAAAACGATTGAAACCATCGACATCAATTTAATAAGGATGTTAATACTTGGGCCTGATGTGTCTTTGAAAGGATCGCCAACCGTGTCACCAACGACCGCGGCTTTGTGCGGGGCCGAACCTTTTCCGCCGTGGGCTCCGCCTTCGATGTATTTTTTCGCGTTATCCCATGCGCCGCCCGAGTTCGCCATCATGATCGCCATTACGAAACCGGAGGCCACCGCGCCGGCCAGCAGGCCCGCAACACCGTTTATGCCGAGAATAAGGCCGACAATGATCGGACTCGAAATACCGATAATCGCGGGCAATACCATTTCTTTCTGAGCGGCCCTTGTGCAAAGGTCAACACAGGTCGCGTAATCGGGATCGGCCTTTCCTTCCATCAAGCCGGTGATTTCCTTAAACTGGCGGCGCACCTCAATAACGATTTTCTGTGCGGCGCGTCCGACGGCGTTCAGGGTGAGCGCAGAGAACAGGAACGGCAACATGACACCAATCATAAGGCCGATGAGTACCGGCGGGTTGATCAGTCTAAGATCCAGTATCGAGCCCATGTCAATTTTCTCAATTCCGTTAACAACATGCGTTGTCGCACTTTCAAAAATCTTCTGTACGGCCCCAATGCCGTCTGAGTTAAATATTGCCTGTATTTTAATGTCTATTTCGTCAACATAGGCGACGATGAGGGC